>CANRNM010000151.1 GCA_947631975.1 uncultured Clostridia bacterium | reverse complement strand
AGTCGAAAATTCCGTATTTTTCATCCAGGTAGGCATCTATATTCATTTCGCAGACATTGTGGAAAAGATAAAAATCAAAATACTCCACACCGCATTTTTCAAGCTGTTTTTCAAATATTTCCTTTACCTTGGGCATATTTGCAAGGTCGTAGCCCGGGAACTTTGTTGCGATATAAAAATCGTCCCTGTTGTATTTTTTAAGACCCTTTCCCAGAACGGTCTCGGAATTTTCTCCGTGATAGCCCCAAGCCGTATCATAATAGTTTATGCCGTTTGCCATGGCATAGTCTATCATTTTGAGGGCTTCCTCCTCGTTTATCCTGCTGTCGTCGCCGTCGATAACGGGAAGACGCATATTGCCCATGCCCAGAGCGGAAAGCTTCTTTCCCTTGAAATCCTTGTAGATCATAAGTGTTTCCTCCTTAAAAAATATTCAGATTTCCTCCCCAATACAATTATATAATATCAATCGTCATATTTCAATTAAAAAAATAATTGTTTACTCTTATTTAATAAATATATATTGACAAAATATACTATAGGTGTTAAAATGTTAGACAGCTAACATTCGGGAGGGCAAAACGCTATGGAAAGAAAGCTTGCAAAGGAAATACATATGGCGTCAAACAAGATATGCCGTAAGCTCGACATCATAACTTCAAAATATGCCTTTACCCGCGCTCAGCACGCCGTTTTTCACTATCTCACAGCCAATAAGCACAGGGATGTTTTTCAGAAGGATATAGAGGAGGAATTCGGCATAAGGCGCTCGAGCGTATCAGCCATACTTTCGCACATGGAGGAAAAGGGCTATATCACAAGAAGCTCTGTAGACCGCGACGCAAGGCTCAAAAAAATAACGCCCACCAAAAAGGGCGAGGAAATGCTCGCGCAGTCTCAGCGCATAATAGCGGACTATGAAAAAAAGCTCATGGACGGCATACCCGAAGAAGAAATAGATATATTTTTTAAGGTGCTCGGGGAGCTTTCCGACAAGGCGGACAGTACGGATATGTGATAATTTATATTTTATTGGAGGAATGTATATGTGTAAATGCTTAGATGTGATGTTTTTATGCGGAGGTGAAGAATAATGGAATCTGCGGTAAGAGAAAACAAAATGGGCACTATGCCCGTTAATAAGCTGCTTATTTCAATGGCGCTTCCCATGATGGCGTCTATGCTCGTTCAAGCGCTCTACAACATAGTGGACAGTATATTTGTGGCTAAATACAGCGCAGCCTGTATGACTGCCATCTCGCTTGTTTTCCCGTTCCAGACGCTCATGATAGCCTGCGGTTCGGGCGTGGGCGTAGGTATGAACGCCGTGCTTTCCAGAAGCCTCGGCGCCAAGGACCAGGACGGCGTAAACAAGGCGGCTTTCAACGGCATACTTATTTATGCCATATTCTGCTTTGTATTCTTTGCTCTGGGTCTTCTTGCGGCGGAGCCCTTTATGTATGCTCAGGCAAGCTCTGCGGAGATAGCCGAGGAGGGCAGTATTTATCTTAAGATAGTATGCTGCGTAAGCGTGGGTCTTTTCTCGCAGATTTGCTTTGAAAGGCTTTTGCAGTCAACGGGCAAGACTATATATTCAATGGTAACGCAGATGACGGGCGCTATTATAAACATTATTCTCGACCCCATACTTATATTCGGTCTCTTGGGCTTTCCCAGAATGGGTATGGCAGGAGCAGCGGCAGCCACCGTTTTCGGACAGTGCGTTGCGGGCGGACTTGCGATATTGTTCAACATAAAGCTCAACAAGGAAATAGAGTTCAAAAAGGTAAGAAAGTTTGTGCCGCAGCTAAGTGAAATGCTTAAGATACTCTATGTCGGCGTGCCTTCCATACTCATGCAGTCCATAGGCTCGGTAATGGTGCTCAGCATAAACACCATTTTCTCGCACATGAACATTGTGGACACAACGCTTTCGCTCACGGACGCAAGAGATACAGCCATAGCCATATTCGGCATATATTTCAAGCTCCAGAGCTTCATATTTATGCCTGTGTTCGGTCTTAACAACGGCATGGTACCCATTGTGGCGTATTGCTACGGCGCAAGGACTAAGGACAGGATGATGAAGACAATAAAGCTAAGCATAATGTACGCTGTTGCGCTGCTTTTGATCGGCACACTTATATTCCAGCTTATACCGGACCTTCTGCTTAAGCTCTTCGCAAACGAGGGCAACGCCGAGGCTCTGCTTTCAATGGGCGTCCCCGCCTTGAGAACTATAAGCTATCACTTCCCGATAGCAAGCTTCTGCATAATAAGCCTGTCGGTATTCCAGGCGCTCGGCAACGGTGTGCTTTCAATGGGCGTTTCATTCACAAGACAGCTTATAGTGCTCGTTCCCGTTGCATTTTTGCTTTCGCTCACACAGCACGTCAGCAATGTGTGGTGGGCATTCCTTGCCGCAGAGTGCATATCCTTCATGCTCTGCGCAATAGCCTTCAGATATATGTATAAAAAGATAATAAAACCGCTGGGTAATTAAAAAAATGACCGAGTTATGCTCGGTCATTTTTGTGTGTCGATAAACACCTTATTGTATGAAATTTTGCGGGCGAGCAATGACCGGTCGTATTGCTTCGTTCAGTATTTTCGGCGGAGCCGAAAACCGTCTTTCAGACGTCCGAT
>CANRNM010000150.1 GCA_947631975.1 uncultured Clostridia bacterium | reverse complement strand
GGACGGTTACCATAACAACGGCTGCCGAAAATGACAAGGAAGAAAATACGCAGCCCGAAAAAACTGCCGAAAAGAAAATACTTGTAGCCTACTATTCCGCTCAGAACCACACAAAGGGCGCAGCCGAAGCCATAGCAGACGAGCTTAAGGCGGACACATTTGTCATAACGCCTAAAGAGCCCTATACCGAGGCAGACCTTGACTGGAGAGACGATAACAGCAGAGTAAATGCGGAACACGATGCTCCCGATACAAGACATATAGAGCTTGAAAGCAGCAGTCCCGAAAACTTTGCCGACTATGATGTGATATTTGTAGGCTATCCTATATGGTGGGGCAGTGCGTCATGGGTAGTAGATGATTTTATAAAGAACAATGACTTTACGGGCAAAACCGTAATACCCTTCTGCACATCACAGGCGTCCGGCTTGGGAGAAAGCGGAAAGGAGCTTGAGGAAATGGCAGGCACGGGAAATTGGCTTGAGGGCAAGAGATTTTCCGAAAGATTCAATGAAGAAGAAGTAAGACAATGGGCAAGCTCATTGGATATTGATTAAGGAGGAAAAATATATGGAATATGTAAAATTATCAAACGGTTTGGAAATGCCTGTACTTGGCTATGGTGTTTATCAGGTAACAAAGGACGAATGTGAACGCTGCGTTCTTGACGCTCTTGACGCAGGCTACAGAAGCATAGACACAGCGCAGAGCTATTTTAACGAGGAAGAGGTAGGCTCTGCCATAAAGAAGTCGGGTGTGCCCAGAGAGGATATTTTCCTCACAACAAAGGTATGGGTAGAGCATTACGGCTACGAAAACACAAAGGCATCCGTTCTGGAGTCTATGAGAAAGCTTCAGACCGACTATATAGACCTTATGCTTTTACATCAGCCCTTCTCCGATTACTACGGCGCATGGAGAGCCTTGGAGGAGCTGTATAAGGAAGGCAAAATAAAGGCAATAGGCGTTTCAAATTTCTATCCCGACAGACTTGTGGATATTGCTTCATTTGCCGAGATATGCCCTATGGTAAATCAGGTCGAAACGCATATTTTCAATCAACAGATAGAAGCCAAAAAGTGGATGGATAAATACAATGTGCAGATAGAGGCATGGGCGCCCTTCGGCGAAGGCAGAAAGGGTACCTTTGACAATGAGGTCATAATGAATATTGCCAAAAAGTACAACAAGACAACAGCGCAGGTAATGCTCCGCTGGAACATACAAAGAGGCGTTGTTGTATTGCCTAAGTCCACTCACAAGGAAAGAATGCTCGAAAATATAAATGTATTTGACTTTAAACTTTCCGATGAGGATATGGCTGCAATAACAGCCCTTGACAAAAACACAAGCTCCTTCTTCTCACATTACGATCCAAGTATGGTAGAATGGTTCGCAAAAATGGTTGAGGAAAGAAAAACAAAGCACGACAGTTCAAAGGAAAAGAAAAATTGGTAACATAATTTAATTTCAACTGCCATTATTATAAACAGCCGATACAAGGGCATAAAAACCTGAGTATCGGCTGTTTTATTATTCATTATACTGTTTTATGTTCTCAATAAGCTCGGCAAAGACTGCCCTGTGTTTTTTACGCATAATGCAGTAATACACAGGATTGGCTTCCTTATCCGTAACGGGTATGAATACCTTGTTTTCGTGGAGCTTATTATATTTTTTCTCGGAAAGACTGGTTACAAAAAAGGGGAGAGATGAATTTTTTGCAATAGTTTCAAAATCCGTTCCCGTATTCTGCATTATAAACTGTGTATCGGGCATTTTTTCAACACACAGGTCATGCCAGAAGCCCAGACTTTTACCCAGAAGCATTGTTTCTCCGTTAAGCTCGTCAAGTGTAATGCTTTTCTTACTTGCAAGAGGACTGTTTTCGGACACGGATAAATACAATTTTTCCTCCACATATTTTATGGATATATATTCGCTGTTTTTTATGGGCTTCGGCAATATTGCAATATGATACAGACCCTTTTCAAAGCCTTTTATAACATCGTCGTTACTCTTTATTTCGGAATTGATGGCAGAGCCTGTATACAGTCCGCTTATAAGGGGCGTTATTTCCCAAAGGGGCGACGGCGCGCAGGAGCCTATGGATATAGTTCTTTTGTTAATATCATGAAATCTTATATTTTTTAGCATATTATCCATTTCGTCAAGTATTTTTTCGGCTTCCGCTGCAGCCAGTCTGCCGTTGTCGTTGAGCTTTATTTTGTTTTTGCTTCTTTCAAAAAGCTCAACGCCCGTTTCCTCTTCAAATTTTTTTATGGAACGGCTCAGTGCGGACTGGGACAAATTGAGCTTTTCCGCTGCGGCAGTCAGCGTTTTACACTGTGCAAATGTAACAAACTCAATAAGCTGTTTTGTTTCAAACATAAGCACTCCTCCTCTTTGTTTATAACGCTATTATAACACATACATTGTTTTAAAGCAATGCTTTCAGTTTGCGTTCAATGCATAGTGTTATGCAAAAATGCTACTGTACTTTTGTAATACGGTGAAATATAATTAAATCAAGAAATTATTTTTAAAGGGAGGGCTAATTATGGCTTGTTTTTTAGTACCCGCAGCAGAAGCTGTTGTAACGACCGTTGTAAAGAAGGCTGCCGACAAGAAGGCAGAGAAAACAGGTAATGAAGTAAGCAATATGTTCCTTGAAAGGCTTGGAACATTGAATACAATGCTTTGGGGAGGTTCGGGACTTCTTGCCTTTGAACATATATGGCATGGTGAGATAACACCATTTTTCCCGTTCCTGACAAATGCCGCAGACCCTGCAAACGCCTATGAGATGATACTTGAGATGTCAACGGTAGGCGTTGGAATGGCTGTACTTGTTACGGGAGTATGGGCGGTTATGGCAGTTGCTGCAAAATTCCTTGAAAAGGACTGCTCACTTACATTAAAGGACCGTTTATAAATGTTGATAGAATCATTTGCTGTATTAAAGCGTGAATTTATATACATATGGTATTATTTCGATAAGCGGAGCTTTGGTAAATATATTGTAAAAGGAGGAAAATAACGTGAAAAAAGAAGGTTTTAAAAGGATAACG
>CANRNM010000149.1 GCA_947631975.1 uncultured Clostridia bacterium | reverse complement strand
TCTTTTAAATGTTTTTTTCATCGTTAAAATTTCCTCCTTTTAATTATAATTAACGGAGAATTTACGGAACAAAAAAATGCTTACAAAAAGTATTTTTTATCACCTATCCTGCGGTTTTTTCAAGCGTGCCGATTTTTCGACGCAAAAAAAGCACCCTTTTACGGGTGCTTTTTTTCGCAAAAATGTGCGTGACATGATTCGAACACGCGGCCTTCTGATCCGTAGTCAGACGCTCTATCCAGCTGAGCTACACGCACATACTGTCTCATTCACAGCAAATAATATTATACTATGTCCCCAGCCTTTTGTCAAGCGTTTTGTTTGAGCGTTTCGTTATATTTCTTCTTGATTATCCTATATATCCTCTCCGTTGCGAGCGCGTCAAAATAAGCCCTGTGCGCATTTTTCAGCTGTATGTTGAAAAAGCCGGTGAGATAAGCCAGATTGTGCTTTTCACATTCCTTATTATATTTTCGGCTTAGGCAGAGGGTGTCCAGCACGGGATTCTTCACCTCAATGCCGAGCTTTGCGGCGTTGTGAATTATAAACGACATATCAAAGGGCGCGTTGTGCGCAATAAGCGGAAGCTCCCCCGCAAATTCCAGAAATTCGGGCAGGACCTCGCCTATGGTCCTCTTGCCTGCCACCATATCGTTTGTGATGTGCGTGATGTTGGTTATATAATAAGGAATAAACTGCTCCGGATCGACAAGCGTGTTGAACACTCCCGCTATCTCGCCGTCTATCACCTTCACGGCGCCAATTTCCGTGATGCCGTTCACGCCCGCCTTCATGCCCGTCGTTTCCAGGTCGAACACAACGTAGTCGTCAGCGACGGGCTCGGTAATTTTTTCATAAGGAGCTTTGTTTTGCCGAGTGCAGGCGGTCTTTTGGGGCTGTCTGTAGTTGAAATATTCGTTTTTGCCTATGTCGGATTTTTTGACAAGAAAGTCCAGAAAATTATCCATATCAATAGCTCCTGAAAAGACCTATCACCTTGCCGATAATGTTGCAGTCGCGCACATATATAGGCTCGTACGCCTCGTTTTCGGGCTGCAGGCGGATATATTTTTCTTCCTTATAATATGTCTTGCAGGTGGCGGAGTCGTCTATAAGGGCGATTATTATCTCTCCGTCCTTGGCGCTCTCCGTCTGCTTGACGAGCACGAGGTCGTCGTTGAGTATGCCTGCGTTCACCATGCTGTTGCCCTTTATTTTGAGCATGAACGTGTTGTCGTTTGTGAGGTAGACGGTGGGCACGGGGAAATAGCCCTCTATATTTTCCTGCGCAAGTATGGGCATACCTGCGGCAACGGAGCCGACAATGGGCACATTGCTGTATTCCGGCACATTCACGGAATCGGCGCTGTCCATATAGAACTCATTTTCGAGAACTTCAATACACCTTTTCTTGGACTTTGGTCTTGAAATATATCCCATTTGCTCCAGCAGGTCAAGGTGATACTTGACCGAGGATGTGGACTTAAGCCCGACCTCCTTGCATATTTCCCTTATTGAAGGGATGTTTCCTTTTTTGATCTCAGCCTTGATATATTCGTATATCTTTGACTGTATTTCTGTAAGCTCGCGCATAAAATCAACCTTTCGAAATTTTATTCTAATCTTATTTTATCATATTTTAGAAAAAAGTAAAGAGTTTTTAGACAATTTGTTTGAAAAATTTTATTGAAAGTGTTTTGGACAGGCATTAAAATAGAGTAAGGAGGGATAAAAATGACAAAATGCAGATACCTTGACGATGTTTACATTATAGAACTTACGGGCGATATAGACCACTACACAAGCGAAAAAATACGCAGAGACATATACATGAACACGGGGCGGTATGTGAACAAGATGATAATAGACCTCTCGGGCGTGGAATTTATGGACAGCTCGGGCATAGGCATGATACTCGGCAGATACAGGGAGATAAAGGAGAGGGGCGGCAAAATTGCTCTCACGGGCATAAAGGGCAATATGGAGCGCATATTCAATATGTCGGGGCTTTACAAAATAATAGGAAGATACGACACTGTAAACGATGCTTTAAAGGATTGGAGGAGCCGAAAATGAACAAAATGAAGATAACATTTGACGCTCTGTCGCAGAACGAGGCGTTCGCAAGGCTTGCAATAACGGGATTTTTGCTCTATAAAGACCCCTCTCTCAGCGATATAGAGGACATCAAAACGGCTGTGAGCGAGGCTGTTACAAACGCCATAATACATGGCTACGACGACGGCGGGCTTATAGAAATGAGCTGCAGCGTGGAGGACAGGCGGGTCGTTATAACTGTCGAGGACTATGGCAAGGGAATAGAGGACATCGAAAAGGCAAGGGAACCGCTCTACACCTCAAAGCCCGAATGTGAGCGTTCGGGGCTTGGCTTCACGGTCATGGAAAGCTTTATGGACAATATAGAGGTCAGCTCTCTCCCGGGAGAGGGCACCAGAATAACAATGTACAAGGATTTGGCTTGAATGGACAGGATACATAAGCTTATAAAAGAGGCGCAGGAAGGCAGCAAAACCGCTTTCGACGATATTGTCAGCGAAAATATGGGGCTTATATGGAGCGTCGTGGCAAGGTTCAAGGGCAAGGGCATTGACAGCGACGACCTTTTTCAGCTTGGCGCAATGGGACTTGTGAAGGCTGTCAGAAAATTCAGCTTTGACTATGATGTGAAGTTCTCCACCTACGCCGTGCCGATGATAATGGGCGAAATAAAGCGCTTCATGCGCGACGACGGCATTATAAAGGTGAGCCGAGGGCTTAAGGAAACGGCGTTCAGGGCGGCAAAGGCGCGCGAAAGCCTGCGGGCGGCAAACGGCAGGGAACCCACAATAGACGAAATCGCGGAATATATGAACATAGACCGCGAAACTCTGGCAATGGCTTTCAACTCCGCAAAGGAAGTGGATTCCATAGACAGGAGCATAGAGGGCGAAAACGGCAGAGATATCCGCATTATGGACATCATAGCGTCGGAGGAGGACAAGAGCGAAAAAATAGTGGACAACATATTGCTCAGACAGAGCATAATGCGCCTTGACGAGCGGGAGCGGCAAATAGTAATAATGCGGTATATAAAGGAAATGACGCAGAGCAAGGTCGCCGAAAAAATAGGCGTGTCGCAGGTGCAGATATCCCGCCTCGAAAAAAAGATACTGCGCAAAATGCGGGAGTATATGGCAGGGTAGCTGTGAAAACGGGAGAACGGAGACTGTCTC
>CANRNM010000148.1 GCA_947631975.1 uncultured Clostridia bacterium | reverse complement strand
CTTTCGGCGGAGGGCATAAGCCGTGTTAAGGGCGTAGAGTATGTGGAAAGAGGATATGAGAGCTTGTGCGCAAAGGTAAGCTTGATAGGCGGTAGTATAAGGAAGGAAAAGGGGTAGGAATTGAGGGCTAGGCTCGCCCCTACAACCTAACAAATGAGCCAATCACTTGTAGGGGCGTGCATTGCACGCCCGCGGGTATAGATTATAACTCCCCATTTTACCCAACACCAAAAGCCCGTCATTATCATTCCGTAAACGAGCATAGTTATTGCACGGAAAGATTTATCATTGTATTTTGCTTGCAAAATACACTTGGACGCACGCAGTGCGGTTTTCGGCGTAGC
The DNA here is from genome assembly GCA_947631975.1 of uncultured Clostridia bacterium. GTDB lineage: Bacteria > Bacillota > Clostridia > Lachnospirales > CAG-274 > Gallispira. The sequence goes on along the minus strand of CANRNM010000148.1, from coordinate 2,936 downwards.
CGAAAATGCTGATAAGCGAGAGGCGGAATTGATAAGACGGGCGGCGATACACTGCTTTATACACTTCAGCAGGGCGGAAGAATATCGCCCTGCAAAAATTCAAGCGCACAGCCTATATTCGTTATGAATTTTTCATCATGCGGGCGTTATGAAATATGAAAAAATAAACATAAATTTTACAATTTTTTATTAAAAGTTAGCAGTTATTTCACACCCCGAATTGTTGACTTTGAAAGGTCATAGTGTTATTATATCCTTATGGGAAAAATGGCATAATTTGCTGCTGAAATATCGGGAGGAACAAAGATGAGAGATGAATGGAAAGGCTTTGCCGAAGGCGTTTGGCAAAGGGAAATAAACGTAAGGGATTTTATACAAAAAAACTACACGCCCTATGACGGCGACGACTCGTTTCTTGCAGGTCCCACTAAGGCGACCGAGGAGCTCTGGGCGCAGGTGATGGAGCTTTCAAAAAAGGAAAGAGAAGCGGGCGGCGTGCTGGATATGGACACAAAAATAATATCCACCATAACATCGCACAAGGCGGGCTATCTGGACAAGTCCAAGGAAAAAATAGTGGGCTTTCAGACGGACAAGCCCTTCAAGCGCGCGCTTCAGCCCTACGGCGGAATAAGAATGGCTGTGAAGGCTTGCAAGGAAAACGGCTACGAGGTAGACCCCGAAATAGTCGAGTTTTTCACCACGCACAGAAAGACGCACAACGCGGGAGTTTTCGACGCATACACGGACGAGATGAGAGCCTGCCGTTCAAGCCATATCATTACGGGACTTCCCGACGCTTACGGCAGAGGCAGGATAATAGGCGATTACAGACGAATTGCTCTCTACGGAGTGGACAGGCTCATAGAGGACAAGAAAAATCAGAAAAATTCCACAAGGACTATAATGTACTCCGACGTTATAAGGAACCGCGAGGAGCTTTCGGAGCAGATAAGGGCGCTTGAGGAGCTTAAAAAGCTGGGTGAGATATACGGCTTTGACATCTCCGCTCCCGCACGCAATGTAAAGGAAGCCATACAGTGGCTCTACTTCGGCTATCTTGCGGCGGTCAAGGAGCAGAACGGCGCGGCAATGTCGCTTGGCAGAACATCCACATTTTTGGACATATATGCCGAAAGAGACCTTGCAAACGGCGTATTCACGGAGGAGGAAATACAGGAATTCGTAGACCACTTCATAATGAAGCTTAGGCTTGTGAAGTTTGCGAGAACTCCCGAATACAACGCCCTTTTCTCGGGCGACCCCACATGGGTAACGGAGTCCATAGGCGGTGTGGGCATAGACGGCAGACATCTTGTAACAAAGATGAGCTTCAGATATCTGCACACGCTCAAAAACCTTGGCACGGCGCCCGAGCCCAATCTTACTGTGCTCTGGTCCACAAGGCTTCCGCTCAACTTCAAGCGCTTCTGCGCAAAGACTTCAATAGAGTCGTCCTCCATACAGTATGAAAACGACGACCTCATGAGAGTTACTCACGGCGATGATTACGCCATAGCCTGCTGTGTGTCCTCCATGAGAGTGGGCAAGGAGATGCAGTTCTTCGGTGCAAGAGCGAACCTTGCAAAGTGTCTTCTCTATGCCATAAACGGCGGTGTGGACGAGATAACAAAAAAGCAGGTGGGTCCCAAGTACAGACCCATCACATCCGAATATCTCGACTACGACGAGGTAATGGACAAGTACAGAGATATGATGAAGTGGCTTGCAAGAGTATATGTAAACGCCCTCAACATCATTCACTATATGCACGACAAATACTGCTATGAAAGGCTCCAGATGGCTCTCCACGACAAGGAGGTTACGCGCTGGTTCGCAACGGGTATTGCGGGATTAAGCGTTGTGGCGGACTCTCTTTCGGCAATCAAATACGCCAAGGTAAAGCCCATACGCGACGAGGACGGCATAGCCATAGATTACGAGATAGAGGGCGACTTCCCCAAGTACGGCAACGACGACGACAGGGTGGACAGCATAGCGGCAGACCTTGTGCATGAATTTATGCAGTATATAAAGGGCAACCACACCTACAGAGGCGGAATACCCACAACATCTATACTCACCATCACTTCAAATGTGGTATACGGCAAGAATACGGGTTCTACGCCCGATGGCAGAAAGGGCGGTCAGCCCTTCGCTCCCGGCGCAAACCCCATGCACTCGCGCGACAGCCACGGCGCCGTGGCTTCTCTGGCTTCCGTGTCGAAGCTCCCGTTCAGAGACGCTCAGGACGGTATTTCAAATACCTTCTCCATAATACCCGGAGCTCTCGGAAAGGACTCGGAGGTGTTTATGGGAGATTTGGAAATGGACCTGGATATAGATTTGACGAGGCTTAAAAAAGATGAAGAATAAAAACGACATTGACGATATAGTTGCAATGATAGACAGCTTTATGTCAAACGACGGCGGGCATATGAACATAACCGTCGACGAAGGAGGAGGCGTAAAGGCGGACGGAGAGCTTATAGAAAAAAGCTCCGTGCGCTTCGGCTGTCTTGACTGCGATAAAAATACAGCCTGCTCCGTGCCCACTTTATTTGAGGGCTTGGACAGGCAGGACGACGAGGAATAAATTTTAAAGGAGGCTTTTGCTATGGTAAACGATCAGCAGGTGGATAATCTTGTAGGTATTCTGGACGGCTATGCGGAAAAGGGCGGTCATCATCTCAATGTAAACGTGTTCACAAGGGAAACTCTCCTTGACGCTCAGGCGCATCCCGAAAAATATCCTCAGCTTACGGTGAGGGTGTCGGGCTATGCCGTGAACTTCAATAAGCTCACAAAGGAACAGCAGGACGAGGTCATTTCAAGAACATTCCATAAGGGTATGTGAGAAGAATTTTAACGAAAGCAGGCAGACGCCTGCTTCTGCGTGTCGATAAAATCGACACGCTTGAAAGAAATGCTTGCAT
>CANRNM010000147.1 GCA_947631975.1 uncultured Clostridia bacterium | reverse complement strand
GGGAAAGTATCTCTTCTGCATGGCTCAACACATACCGAAACCTTGTCATTGAGCTGATTTTTAATAGCGCTGACCTGCGCCTTACCAGTAGCTATGATGACATGGGCTTTTGCATCAACAGACTTTATCTGCCTGTAAACACGCTGCACCATAGATTCATACTCGCCGTTATTCTTTTTGAAAAGCTTTATAAATTGCTTGCTGCGAACCTCGTTGGACAAGGGCCATAGCCGCTTGCCGCTTCCGCCGGATAACAGGATTATATTCATAATAAAATCTCTCCGAAATTGCTTTTAAAGCATAAAGAATTGATTTCCCCCACTCACTTAAAATTTCTCCCAGACATTTGTCTATCGTAGCCCCATTAAAAAAGCACCCCTCTCGGGGTGCTCTCTCACTCATACTTCCTTCGGTACTGTATGGCGTTGTCGTTTATCTGCCAAAGCTTTTCTATTACCTCCCTTTCGCCGTCATCGTTTCTTTTCGCAAAGCCCAGAAAATCCTCAAGGCGTCGCATATTTCCGGTGCTTTTTATCTCCATGCCGAAGCTTGTGAAAAACCTCACTTCGTCGCCTGCGGCAAATCCCTTTGCAATAAAGCGCATATATATGAGCTTGTCAAAGCGAAGGTAGTCGTACGGCTCGTCCTTTTCGGACTTTGAAACGCCGAACACATTTCGCTCGGGAAGCTCCCGCACATACTTCATAAAAAGCTCGAAGTTCCGCTTCATTTCCTCTGCCGAGTATTTTCCGCCGTCCACCAGATTCAGCTCCCTTTTAAGCTCTCCGAGCTTATAGTTTATGTTTTCTGCCATAGCCTCATCCGCTGCTTCGTCTGCCATATCCTCCAGCTCTCTTATCTGCATTTTGATTATCTTGGCTCTGTTGTAAACGGGCTTTTCGTCGTCGGCTCGGCAAATATTTGCATAAAGAGCATTAAACCTCTCCGTCAATTCATAGGGCTCGGCTTTTATTTTGTACAGCATTTCCATAAAGCTCTGTTCAAGGGCACATTCGCATATTGTGATGCGTTCCTTTCCGCTTCTGCTCCGCCATACTGGGTAGGAATAGCTGTATATTTCCTTGTACTTTGCGCCTCTGTCGGCATCCTTTCGCTCGCTCCTTTCATCCCTATATCCTACAGCCGTTCTTTTGTACATCATCCTTGCAAAGGTTACCTTCCTCCCGTTTTCTCCCATGCCGAAAATATTTCCGAATACGGGCGGCGCGCTCCCTCTCCTGCCGTCGGTGCGTATGCTTTGCTCCTTCAAAAGCTCCTGAACTCTTTCCCATGTCGCTCTTTCCACAATGGGCGCGTGGTGTTCCCTCACATAGTACTTCGGCGCCTCGCCCCTGTTCTCTACGGAGCGGTGGGTCAGAAAGCTCTCCGTTATGGTTTTCTGCATCTCCAGGTCGCCCACATATTTTTCATTTTTAAGTATGGTAAATACCGAGTCTGCGCGCCATCTGTTGCCCTGTACGGTCGTCCTGCCCTGCAAATTGAGGCTTCGCGCTATGCAGTTTGCCGTTTTTCCCCGCGCAAAGCTGTTAAATATATACCGAACTATCTCCGCCTGCTCGCAGTTTATTATCCATTCGCCGTTTTTGTTTTTGTCATAGCCCAACATTCTTTTCAGATTTATCTGCGGTTTTCCGTTTTGAAAATTTTTCTGAAATGTCCAGCGTATATTTTCGGATATGGAACGGCTTTCGTCCTGCGCAAGCGCAGAAAGTATGGTCAATATGAGCTCGCCCGCCGCGTCCAGCGTGTCTATGTTTTCCTTTTCAAAGAAAATGCCTATGGGCGGGTCCTGCTGTCTGAGCTGGCGCACGCAGCCCAGTGTATCGACCGTGTTTCTTGCGAACCGCGAAATGGATTTTGTTATTATGTAGTCAAATTTTCCCGACATAGCGTCCTCTATCATTCGGTTAAATTCCCTGCGCTTGGCTCGGCTTGTGCCCGATATGGCTTCGTCCGCATATATGCCCGCCAGCTTCCAGCCCTTCCGCGCCTTTATCATGTCGGTGTAAAAGCTTTTCTGCATGGTGTATGAGCTCTGCTGGCTCTCGTCTCCCGTGGAAACACGGCAATACGCCGCCACTCTCAGCCTTCCCCTGTGCCTCATCTTAGTTTCGGCGGGGCAGGGTCTTGTCGCAGGAATAATGACAACATTTGTATTGATATACTCCGGATCCTGTGTGTTCATGTACATATTTTTTTTCATCCCTCTCTTATTTTTTTGTGTTAAAAAAACAGCCCATTTAAGCAAGCTGTGTCTGTTGTGGTTACGGTGTCGTCAAACCAGTGAATACGGTATTCTTTTTTGTCTTTTATGGTGAGCGAAAGTATAAACGCCTTAAGGTGCTCACCGCAGAACCCCTTTATAAGTTCTCTTATTCCGCCGTTTCCCGCCGACAGCTCCATAAGCCACGCTATCGCTTGGCTTATGCGGGGCGCTCGTTCCTCCAGCTCCTCCCTGTAGCCTTCTATGTGTCTTATGAGCCTGTCGGTTTCGCTATCCCTTTTGCCGTATAAAAAATAACAATCTCTTTCAATGTTGTCCGCCTTCATCACACTTTCAAATTCTGCCGTTATCCTGCCTATTATGCCCTCCGCCTCATATACGGAGCCTTCGGCTCGGGCGTATACAAATCTTTTTATAAATGCTGCGGCGCATATTTTTATGATGTCTTCTTCATATACCTCCTCGGCTCGGCAAGCGCTTATTCCGTTATTCAGCGCCGAGGTGGGGCAGAACCATATTGTCCTGTTCTTATATCTTCGCACCGTGTAAAAACGCCCGCACTCGGGGCAGACAATGAGCCTTGACAGCGGATAATCGGCAGGCTTTCCCTTTGTGGAATACCTCTGCGATTTTGTGCTCCTTATCCTCTGCACTCTTTCAAAAAGCTCGCGTTCTATTATTGCGGGGTGATTGTTCCTTATTATATATCCCGGCAGTTCTCCTCTGTTCTTTACGTTCCTGTGCGTTATATAGTCGGCAACATAGCTCTTTTGAAGAAACACATCGCCCGTGTATCTTTCAAGCTTTATTATGTTTGAAATGCTGCGCGCCGTCCAGCCTATATTTATGCCGTATTTCAGCTCGCCCTTTGAGGCGGGGAGATTCTGCCGTGTTTTCCTGTGCTTTTTTGTATATATCGGCTCCGGCGGAGGTATTTTTTCGGTGTTAAGCCTGCGCGCTATGTCTATGTATGTCTTGCCTGCGGCGACCTCGCTGAATATAAGCTTCACAACATCCGCTTCCTCCTTCACTATTTCGGGCTTTTTACGCGGTTC
>CANRNM010000146.1 GCA_947631975.1 uncultured Clostridia bacterium | reverse complement strand
TGTTAGGAATCAAATATTATAAGCCGTCCTTTAGCCCGTTAGGGCTAAGGGAAGGTGTCAATCCGAAAGGATTGACGGAAGGGTTTTATTTGTATAAAGATACTTTTTCGACAATCTACTGTATGTTATATTTTTATGATAAGGCTGTTTGAGCCGTCATTATGTTCATAATTGAAATCACTTATCGAAGCCTTTACAAGCTTGACAGAAATTATGTCGCCGCTCTCCATGGGGTCATAACGCTCACCCTGCCATGCAAAACGCATTTCCAGGCTGTCCTCCTTCTCCGAATATTCCACCGAAACCGTGATGGGAAATTCCACTTCCCGAGCCGAGACAAGATTCTGCGCCAGGATTTCCTCGTACACACGGCGGAGTCTTTCCACCTGCTTTTTCGACAGCAGATTTTTTTCTCCAAACCGAAGGATGCTTTCCGACATATCTATAAAATCATAGTCCGGGGACTCCACGGAAAGTGTAAGCGTTTTGAGCCTATTTATAAAGGCGCGCGTTTTATCCCTCTTAGGGCTGTCAAATATTTCGTTGGGAGCTCCTTCCTCGTATATCAAGCCCTCGTCCATATAAAATATACGGGTGGAAACATCGCGGGCAAACTGCATTTCATGCGTAACTATCATCATGGTAAGCCCTCTGGAGGCAAGGCGCTTGATCACGCTAAGCACCTCTCCCACCATTGTGGGGTCAAGCGCCGACGTAGGCTCGTCAAAAAGCACTATCTTGGGATCCATGGCAAGTGTGCGGGCGATAGCCACCCTCTGCTTTTGTCCGCCCGACAGCTCGTCGGGATAGCTTGTTGCCTTCTGCGCCATTCCCACCATGCGCAGAAGCTCCATTCCGTCCATGAGCGCCTTCTGCTTTGGCACGCCCTTTAAAACGGTGGGCGCAAGTATAACATTTTCAATCACAGTCAGATGCCCAAACAGGTTGAAGGACTGGAAAACCATGCCCATGCGCTGCCTGAGCAGATTAAGGTTCACCCTTTTATCCGAAGTATCCTTGCCAAAAACCTTTATCTCTCCGTCGGTCGGCGTTTCAAGACGGTTGACACAGCGAAGAAGCGTGCTTTTTCCCGTACCCGACGGTCCTATGACCGTTATGACATCGCCTTTGAAAATTTCCGCGTTGACATCTTCAAGAGGCGTAACATTGGGAAAGGCTTTTTTAAGGTGTGAAATGGCGATTACGGGTCCCGTGCCGTCCGTATCTTCCGAGGTATCCAAGGTTTCGTGCTTTGTGTCAAGAGCTTTTTCGGCATTTTCAAGCATTGCCATAAGCCTGAGCGCGTACTTGCGGTGCGCCTTGGGAGCCGTACGCCTTTCGGCGATGCTCAAAAGCGAGGTCAGAGCCCATGCCAGCACAAAGTATATGACTGCCGAAGCTATAAGCGGAAAGAATGCCTCAAATGTACGGCTGCGTATAAGGTCGGTAGCTTTGGTAAGATCCTGCACCGCGATATAGCCTACGACCGATGTCATCTTTACCATGGAAATAAACTCGCCCTTATAGACGGGAAGTATATGCCTAAGCGCCTGCGGGGCAATTATTCGGGTAAAGGTTTTCACTCGTCCGAAGCCTATTGCCGTGGCTGCCTCCCACTGCCCCGCATCAACGGCGTCTATGCCCGTGCGCATCATTTCGGACACATACACCGCAAAGTTAACGGAAAATGCTACGATCGAAACAATGATACCGTTAAGATGCGTCTTTGCAAATACCACATAAAACATAAGCATAAGCAATACAAGCACGGGTATGCCCTGAAGCAGGCGTATAAATACCGCGGTAATTTTGGAAACCGCCTTATAACGGCTCCTGCGCAAAAGACACAGTCCGAAGCCCAGTATGGTGCCGAAAAGCGCCGAAAATACGGATATGGCAAATGTTACCTCAAGACCCGAGAGTATCATTTTCCAACGGCTTTCCTGAACAAACGTCTTGTTAAAATTATCGCTCAAGCCGCTTAAGAAGCTGCTGCTTTCTCTATTTGAAGCGAGCCCCATATCCTCTGCCCTAACAAGGAACACAGTTCCGCCTACATAGTGCGTGTTTGTAAGGTCAATACTCTGCCTGCGCTCCTCCGTTATGCTCATCGAGCCCGAAACGATATCGGCTCTATCGCTCGCAAGCATGGGGATAAGCGCGTTAAATGTTCCCTGCGTGATGTCGAGCTTCATGCCAAGCTCCTTAGCTATCAGAGAAACCAACTCCACCTCAAGCCCAAGCGACTGTCCGTTTCCGCCGACATAGCTCATAGGCTCCATCGTGGAATCGTGAACATACCGAAGGGTACCGTTAGGCGCGTCATAATCGCCTATATCTATTATCTTTTTGCTCTCATCCGCACTGAGCCATTTTTCACGAAGCGCCTGAAGCGTACCGTCGTTCTCATATTTTTCTATGATAGCATTTACCTTATCCGTCAGCGGGCTGCCCTTCTGAAGCCCGAGTCCGTAGCTGTCGGGCGCTATAACCTCGGGGAATATTGCAAAATTCGGCTGTCTTGCCACAGCAAGCTCGGCTATAGGCATATCCGTTGCAATAGCATCCAGAGTTCCAGTATCAAGCGCCAACAGCTGCGAGGAAAAGTCGTCATAATATTGGGGTATAGTACCTTCCACAACTCCGTCAGCCAGTTAATCTAATATCGTACCTGTTATCATTCCTATCTTTTTGCCCGAGAAATCTTGAAAGCTTTGATACTGCGCATTATCGGAGTCTTCCGCACAGCCTCCGAGAAACAGACACATAATAATAAGCATCAAAAAACGGTAAAGACAGAATTTCTTGTTCAATAGTATCACTCCTTTTTTGTTTTATGAAAATGTATTGTTTTACTTCATCATATGCTCTTTTTAAGCTTCTTTTCGTCAAGCATCCCTACATCGTGCATCTCGAGCGCCACCTTAACCTGAAGGCAGGCAAGATTTGCGGCGGTCAAGAAAAAGTCGAGCACAGCATTGACTGTCGCCGCCAGAGCGATGGTCTCGCCCGGAACGCCAAACTGTACAAAAAGTACGGTAAATACGGAGATCGCTCCGCCGGGGATAGGCGGCGCAGCCATAGAAAGAAAGCCTACCACCAAAATCGACATGATGAGAAGCTGAGGCGTAATGGGAACGCTGTAATACTCAGCCATGCCCAGAAGCATAACAGAAAGCTCGATCACAAAGCCCGGCTTATAAATGACTTGACCTAAAGGAATGGCAAAATCCACCACCCTTTTCGGCAATGTCATCAACTTAAGAAATGCACAAAAACAGGCACCAAACTTTGTTTATTTTGCGAATTGACAAATGAAAAT
>CANRNM010000145.1 GCA_947631975.1 uncultured Clostridia bacterium | reverse complement strand
AGCCTTACATTTGTAAAGAATACGGACATTATAAATGTGAGCAACGCAGTAACTCAGCTCGGTAATAAGTTTAACGGTAAAGGCATAAAGTATAAGACTGTTATATTCTAAAAAAACATAATGAAAAGGCTGTCAAACGACAGCCTTTTTTTAATTCATCATCATTTTTCTATCACTATCGACTTGGGATTATTTATAGGCGGGAGGCTCATTGTCATAGCGTCGCCGTATTCCACGGTGAGCTTGTCCTCTGCCTTTATGTCGTTTATGTCAACGCTGTTTCCTTCGCTGTCGGTAACCTTTGTGCCGCTGCCCTTTGTGAGTATCACATCGCCTCTCTTGTCGTCGGCAAAGAGTATCTTCTCGTCGTCAGCCTCCTTCACAACGCCCGTTGCATAGGGTGTGAGCTCGCCGAAGCCGGCGTTTCCGCCTGCTTCCTCGTCGCCGTTTTGGGCTATCGCTATGTTGTAGCTGCCGTCCTTCTTTTCTACCATAAATCCCGCTATGTCGGATATCACTTCAACGGGTATATATGTCTTGCCGTCGGATAACACAGGCGCTCCGACGGAGGGCATAGGCGCGGTCTTGGCGAATGTATAGCCGTTTTCACCTATTCTGAATGTGATGTAGAGGGGTCCGCCGTTTGTAAGAACGACCGTCTTTGTGTCGCCCTGCCATTCCACGCTCAAGCCCATAGCCTCGGCAACGGCTCTTACGGGAAAGTAGTCATGACCCTCTATTTCTATTGTTTCGCTCTTTTCTATCAAAGCTCCGTCAACGGACATCATGGGCGCAGCCACAGCCGTAACGCTCATTGCTGCCGTAAGCATAAATGTGCATAATAATTTCTTTTTCATAAAATAAGTTCTCCTTTTCAGTATTTTTTGCTCCATTTGTAGCATAACACAGCGTATCACAAAAAGCAATTACAATTTTATTAAGAATATATTATAAATAGATACATATTAAAATAAAAAATGCAGAAAATATACGCGAGGTGATATTGTGTTTAAAAGGCTTATCATACTGTTTTTGGTATTTTTTGAAATAATGGGCACGGTATGCTTCGCATCCGACAGAGAGCCGTCCGTAAACGCGCTTTCAGCCGTGCTTATAGACGCCGACACGGGCAGGGTGCTCTGGGGCAAGAATGAGAACGAGCCCATGGCAATAGCCAGCACGACAAAAATAATGACGGCAATAGTCGCCCTTGAAAATGCGGATCTGAGCGATGTTGCCGTGGTTTCCGAAAACGCCGTTGCTGCGCCTCCCGTGAAAATGCACCTTAAAAAGGGCGAGGAAATAACGCTTGAACAGCTTCTCTACGCCCTGCTCATGCAAAGCTCCAACGACGCCGCGGTAGCCGTAGCCGAGGCGGTGGGCGGAAGCGTTGAAGGTTTCTGCGCCATGATGAACGAGAAGGCAAAACAGCTCGGCTGCAGGGATACGGAGTTTGTAACGCCCAACGGACTTGACAAGGGCAATCATCATTCCACGGCTTACGATATGGCGCTTATAGGCACTTACGCCATAAAAAACGAGGACTTCATAAGAATAAGCAATACGCCGAGCATAGCCTTTTCCACAAACAAAAACAGCTATTCCAGAACAAATAAAAACAGGCTTCTTAGCTCCTACGACGGAGCCATAGGCATAAAGACGGGCTTCACGGGCAAGGCGGGGCATTGCTTTGCGGGAGCGGCAAGGCGGGACGGCGTTACTCTTGTTTCCGTCGTGCTTGCCAGCGGTTGGGGCTCTGCGGGCAAAAGCCGAAAATGGACGGACACCAAAGAAATTTTAAATTATGGCTTTAATAATTATCATAAATATAGTATAATGGGTAAGAAAGCCAAGATAGGCGTTGACAGGGCCAAAATGACCGACACCGTTCTTGAAAGCGAGGGAAGCCTCGATGTTCTTCTCTCCGAGGCGGAAAAGGAAAGCCTTGTCTATAAGCTCAAGCTTCCGCCCGCGCTCACGGCTCCCGTAAAAAAAGGCGATACAGTGGGCATCTGCGAGATATATTCGGGCAGCTTCAAGCTGGGACAGACCTATCTTAAGGCATCCGAGGACATAGAAGAACACAGCTTCACGCACAGCCTCGGAAGTATAATAAAGGATTGGTTGAAAATCGTATGCTGATGAGATTACAGAAATTCCTCGCTATGGCAGAGGTGGCTTCGAGGAGAAAATCGGAGGAGCTCATATTTTCGGGCAGGGTGAGCGTTAACGGCAGAGTGGTAACGGAGGCGGGCACTAAGGTGGACAGCGCCTCCGATACCGTATGCGTAGACGGCAGGAAGGTCGATATATGCGATAAAAAAATATATATAATGCTCCATAAGCCCACGGGCTGCATTACCACCGCAAACGACCAGTTCGGGCGCAGGAGCGTTATGGACTATATTGACATTGAGGAAAGAATATACCCCGTGGGCAGGCTGGATTACGACACCTCGGGGCTTCTCCTGCTCACAAACGACGGCGAGCTTACATACAGACTCACTCATCCCAAGCACAATATTGACAAGACATATATTGCCACAGTTGACAGAGAGCCCGCGGAGGCGGATATAAAGCGTTTTTCCGAGGGCATAATGCTGGACGGGAGAAGGACCGCTCCCGCGCGCATAGATATAGCTGACAAAAATCCCGTTAAGCTTGAAATAACTATACACGAGGGACGCAACAGACAGGTCAGAAAAATGTGTGAGGCTATAGGCTGCCGTGTTTTAAGGCTTGAAAGAATAGCCGTGGGAGAGCTGACTCTCGGAAGCTTAAAAAAAGGAAAATACAGACATCTGACCGAAAAGGAAGTAGCTTATTTAAAGGAATTATGACAGAAAATCCCCCCAAAATTGGGATTTTGTGTGTTGATAAACACCGCATTGTATGAAATTTTGCGGGCGAGCAATGGCTGGTCGTATTGCTTCGCAATACTGCTCGCCCATGCAACCAAGGCTCGCCCCTACGAGTGATTAGCTCACATTGTGGTTTGTAGGGGCGTGCATTGCACGCCCGTTTATAACATTTTTTATATTTTAACTTTTTCGACAGTCTGAATCCCCCAAAATGGGGATTTTTTGTTTGCGTTTTTAATGTCGCTTAGGCTCTTTATTTTTTAAAATACCAAGTAATTTTTTACATTTTTTGTCCAAATAGGACAGTATATTTACATTCGGCTAAGGAAAATTTAATATTGTGAGGTGAGTCGAATGTTTACTAAAAAACTGCTTTTAACGGCAGCCGTGCTTTTGTTTTTTACAATATTATATTTTGTGCTTCAGTATATTTTTATACCCGAAAATATTTATATGACTACGGGGGAAAGCTATATTGTAAAGCTCGACACTCCCTTTGACGGGGAGATAAGCTGCAGCGAGGTGCTCAGCATAAACAACGAGAGAG
>CANRNM010000144.1 GCA_947631975.1 uncultured Clostridia bacterium | reverse complement strand
TTTCTGCGGTCTCTGCGTGTCGATAAAATACTTTTTTGACCCTTCAGTCGCCATGCGGGCGACAGCTTCCCTGCTTCGCAAGGACGCCTTATAGTGCTACGCCCTTCGGGCGAAAGAAGTTTATCGTAAGGAATTCAAACATTATAAGCCGTCCTTTAACCCGTCAGGGTTAAGGGAAGGTGTCAATCCAAAGGATTGACGGAAGGGTCTTGTTTGTATAATTTTACTTTTTCGACAGTCTGAAAGACCGCAGTTTCTGCGGTCTTTTTTTGCAATGTTATAAAAATATATTGACAAAAGCAAGAAAATACGATAATTTTTAATAAGGGGATCATTTCTGTACATATTGTCTATAAAAAGCTAAAATAAGTATATATAAACACAAAGGAGGCTGAAGTATGAATGATTTTTTATCCAAAGAAAAAATAAAGCAAACAAGAAAGATATTATTAAAAATATATGTTGCATATACATATTTATTGATGCTCCTTCTCATATTTTCCGAAATAGGTTCTTGGGCAGTTTTATATGAAATACCTGTTTTAGAGCCGCTTTTTGGTTGGCTTTACGGCTGTTGGACAAATTATATGCTGTGGATATTTTTGACGGCTATAATATCAATATGTATATTTTTTATAGGTAAAAAATACAAGGTAAAAAAAGGCTTTCTGATTTTGGTGCCTGCAATTTTTATTATTATATATTTGATTTATGTCTTAGGTTTTTCGGAGGGATTAAGTATCAGTGTGAGCAGATTTGTACGCAGTTTAAAGCAGCAATAAACCCATATTGACATAATTTTCTCCAAATAGTATAATTATATATGAACAAATGTTTTTTACGGAGGCAATATGATAAACTACATAAAGGGCGAGCTTGTCTACATAGGCGAGAGCGATATTATTGTCGACAACAACGGCATAGGCTACAGCATTTCGGTATCGGCTTCAACGGTGTACAAGCTCCCTCACATCAACAGCGAAATAAAAATATTCACCTTTATGGATGTCAAGGAGGGCGGTATACAGCTCTATGGCTTCGTAAGCAAGGAGGAGCTTGATATGTTCGCTCTGCTCATAACCGTGAGCGGGGTGGGACCGAAGGGCGCTCTTGCGCTTCTTGGCGAGCTTTCGCCGTCTGACATTGTGCTTGCCATAAGCTCGCAGGACAGAAATACCCTGAGCGTGGGCAAGGGCATAGGCAAAAAGACGGCGGAAAGGATAATACTCGACCTAAAGGACAAGGTGTCGGGTATCTCCGTTTCCTCGGATATGGGGGCAGTTCCCGCCATGACATCGGTATACAGCGACGATAAGAACGACGCTATTGCGGGTCTTGTGTCCTTGGGCTTCACAAGGTCGGAGGCGGCAAGAGCGGTGGAAGCGATATATTCCGAGGGTATGGACAGCGGAAAGATAATAAGCGCCGCTTTAAAGAGAATGTAGGAGCAGTTTCGATATGGATAATTATTTTAACAACAGACAGCTTGACACGGGCGACAGGATACTTACAACAGGCGCCGTAAGAGAGGATATAGGCACGGAGGAGGGTTTGCGCCCTCTTACCTTGGATTCATATATAGGGCAGGAAAAGGTAAAGGACAATATGCGCGTATATATGGAGGCTGCAAAGCAGAGGGGCGAGACCCTTGACCATGTGCTTCTCTACGGTCCTCCGGGACTTGGCAAGACAACTCTTTCAAACATAATCGCCAACGAGATGAATTCCAATATAAGGATAACATCGGGTCCCGCCATAGAGCGCCCCGGCGATATGGCAGCCATACTTAATAACCTCAACGAGGGCGATATTCTATTCATTGACGAGATACACAGGATAAACCGCCTTATAGAGGAGGTGCTCTATCCGGCCATGGAGGACTTTGTTCTGGACATAGTGATAGGCAAGGGCGCAGACGCAAAGAGCATACGCATAGACCTGCCCAAATTCACGCTCATAGGCGCCACAACGCGTATAGGTCTTCTCACGGCTCCGCTCAGGGACAGATTCGGCGTAGTCAGTAAGCTGGAGCTTTACACTCCGCAGGAGCTCTCAGCCATTGTTATGCGCTCCGCGGGAGTGCTCGGCATAGATATAGACACAAAGGGCGCGCTCGAGATAGCAAGGCGTTCCAGAGGCACGCCCAGAGTTGCCAACAGGCTTCTTAAGCGTGTGCGCGACTTTGCGCAGGTAAAATACGACGGCATTATAAGCGAACAGGTTGCAAAGGACAGCCTCGACATTCTCGAAGTGGACAAGAACGGACTCGACCAGATAGACAAAAACCTTCTGCTCTGCATAATAGAAAAATTCGACGGCGGTCCCGTGGGTCTTGACACACTTGCCGTTTCGATAGGCGAGGAAGCCGAGACCATAGAGGAGGTCTACGAACCCTATCTCATACAGCAGGGCTTCATAAAGCGCACGCCAAGAGGCAGAGAGGTTACAAAAAAAGGCTACGACTACTTTGGACTTAAGCTATTCGGAGGGCTATCTGATGATTAAAATGGAAATTGACGACTTTATATACGAGATCAAGGAAGAGCTAATTTGCTATGAGGAGATAGGCGAAGAGGGCGCAGACAAGTGGGAAGCGGAGTTCAGACAATGGCTCACAGCGCCCGGCAAAAAGGAAAATGTCGAGGGCAAGGGAGATAAGGCAAGGTTTATAATTGCCGATGAAAGCGAGATCTTTGACATTGCGGACAGCTATCTTGAAGCCTTGGAAAGCGACAATATTAAAAGCTATTGGAAAAGCTTTCAGTGATGCCTGAAATATAAATGAAATAAACTTGTAAAAAATGTAAAATCAGCTATTGAAAAACAGTAAATAATATGTTATACTTTAATCATAAGTATTATGTGTAAAGGCATAAGAAAAATTATTTTTAAAAAGGAGGAATTTTCCAATGGGCAAAATAGTTACAATGGGTGAGATCATGTTAAGATTATCTACACCTAATAATGAAAGATTTATTCAGGCTGACGAGTTTGATATCAACTACGGCGGCGGCGAGGCCAATGTTGCGGTTTCTCTTGCAAACTACGGTCATCAGGCAGAATTTGTTACTGCTGTTCCCGACAATCCTATCGGCGAGTGCGCTATCGCTGCTTTAAGAAAGTACGGCGTTGAGACAAAGCACATCGTTAAGAGCGGCGAAAGACTCGGTATCTATTACCTTGAGACAGGCGCTTCCATGAGAGCTTCAAATGTAGTTTACGACAGAGCTCATTCTTCAATCTCAACTGCAACTGCCGACCAGTTCGATTTTGACGCTATCTTTGAAGGCGCTGACTGGTTCCACTTCACAGGCATCACTCCCGCTGTTTCCGATATAGCGGCAGAGGTTACGGAGGCTGCTTTAAAGGCTGCAAAGGCTAAGGGCGTTACTGTTTCCTGCGACCTTAACTTCAGAAAGAAATTATGGTCATCGGAGAAGGCTC
>CANRNM010000143.1 GCA_947631975.1 uncultured Clostridia bacterium | reverse complement strand
ACATTTGAAAGAGTGGACGAGGTGGCTACAAACAGCCTTCTTTATTCGCTCATAATGGGCGTGCACAGCTCGTCGCAGGCGGGAGTTCTCCCCGATAACGACAAGCTTTTCGCCATACAGGCGGACATCATAAGAAGCGCCGCGGATAAGGGCTCGTGCGTAGTGCTCGGCAGATGCTCAAACTATATATTAAGAGAAAAAAAGCCCGTGAGAGTTTTCCTCAAGGCGGATATGGATTTCAGAAAAGCCCGCTTTGAAAGCCTCTATCCTATGCCCGAAAAGGGCACCGTGGAAGAAGCCATAGAAAAGAAGGACAAAAAGAGGGCTTCTTATTTCAAGTTCTATACGGGACAGCGCTGGGAGGACATAGCAAATTACGATCTTGTCATAAACACCGCAAAGATAGGTCCCGATAAGGCAGTGGATGTGATACTTGATTATATAGATAAGATAGGATAAAGCATTTTTAAGGAGAGTTGTCATATGAAAATGAAAAGAACGGCAGGCATAATATTGTCTGTCATAATGGCATTTGCAAGTATAAATATCAGTGTTGCCGATGAGGGCAATATTTTGTCTGCAGTAAATGATGAGGCTGTATCGGGCGATGATACCGAGGATAAGGGTATTCCGTATCAAGACGAAAATATAATCGGAGGCTGTATTTATTTTGACGAATCCACGGGAACTGTAACAGGCGCTGATAGAGAGGTAACAAGCGTTGTCATACCAAGCAAAATAGGCGAAGTTGACGTAGTAGCTATAGGAAGGGGCGCATTTGAATCCGGACATATTACAGAGATCACAATACCCGAAAGCGTGGTGTCCATAGGAGAGGGCGCTTTTTCGCAGTGCAGTAGTCTTACGGCAATAAATATTCCAAGCAAAGTTACTTCTATTGAAGGATATACATTCCAGTTTTGCAGCGAGCTTGAAAAAGTGAACATACCGGAGGGAGTTGTTTCGATAGGCGAGGATGCCTTTGCATACTGCAGTAAGCTGACAAACATGACCATTTCTGAAAATGTTGCTTCTGTCGGAGATAGCGCGTTCTATGGCTGCGGCTTTAAAACGGCAGGACCTATAGGCGGAGGATATGATTATGAGTTTGGCTGGAAAGATAAAATACCCGAATATGCGTTCCAAGGCTGTCAGGTCTTAACAAGCATAGATATTCCGGACAGTGTTGCATATATCGGGGATTCTGCTTTTTCAAGCTGCTATGACCTTGCGGAAATCACCATACCGAAAAATGTTTCCTATATTGGCAGTTCCGCATTCTCATATTGTACTTCTCTTACAGAGATCACAATACCCGAAAGCGTTACATCAATAGGAGAGGGCGCTTTCAACAACTGCCGTGGTCTGACGGAAATTGTAATTCCCGACGGTGTTACTTCCATTGAAGGATATACATTTCAGAACTGCAGCGGACTTGTGAGCGTGAGCATACCCGAGGGAGTTATGTCAATAGGCGATTATGCCTTTTCAAGCTGCGGCAAGCTGACAGACATAACCATACCGAAAAATGTTACACATATCGGGGATTCTGCCTTTAGAAGCTGCAGTGCTCTTTCGGGAATCGTCATACCGGAAAATGTTACATATATAGGCGGTTCCGCATTCGCAAGCTGCACAGGTCTGACGGAAATTGTGATTCCCGACAGTACCGATGAATTGGGCGCTTCCGTATTCCGTGGCTGTACAAATCTGAAAAGTGTGGTTATTCCCAACGGTATTGATACCATAAAGTCATATACATTTTCACAATGTACAAATTTGACCGATATAACTATTCCCGACAGCGTTGTAACAATAGAGGACAATGCTTTTTCAAACTGCCAAAGCCTTGTATCATTAAATATTCCGCAAGGTGTAACATCCGTGGGGATATTCACATTTGACGGCTGTGTTGCTCTGACAGCCATAAACGTAGATGAAAATAACGCGGTATTTTCATCCGATAATGGAATTATGTACGATAAAGCCAAAACGGAGATAATATGCGTTCCTGCCACAGTACAATATGTGGAAATTCCCGACGGAGTAAAGACGATAGGCAAATATTCATTCAGAAAATGCACCGCTCTTACAGGCGTTGTGATCCCCAATAGCGTTACGGAAATATGCGACTATGCCTTTAGCGGCTGCAAGGGTCTTGAAAATATATCAATTCCCGACAGCGTTACATCCATAGGCAGATGTGCCTTTGCCGACTGCTCGGGTCTTACGGAGATGATTATTCCCGACAGTGTTTCTTCTTTGGGGTCGGCTGCTTTTAACAACTGCACCAAGCTTGCCGAGCTCGTGATCCCCGACGGAGTTACAACCATAGAAAGCTCACTGTTTGACGGATGCAGCGGTCTTACGGATATAACCGTTCCCAATACGGTTACATCTATAGGTGATTATGCCTTTAAAGGCTGTGCCTCGCTTAAAAGCATAACCATTCCCGAAGCTGTGGAAAGTATGGGTATGGATGTGTTCAATGGCTGTGTCGGTCTGGAGGCTATAGTTATTCCTCCAAGCATTACGACCGTTGAACGCTCTGCGTTTGAGGGCTGTACAAGTCTTTCGGACGTAACAATGGACGGTGTAACATCTATAGGCTCATCGGCATTCCGCGACTGCACCGGTCTTACAAATATAACAATACCCGACGGAGTTACCTCCATAGGCTTCTCCGCATTTTACAAATGTTCAAATCTTACAGAGATAACTATTCCCGAGAGCGTTACAGAAATAGGGTCTTATGCATTTGAGGGCTGCGACAGAGAAAAGGCTGTCATTTATGCGGTTAAAGGCTCTTACGCCGATACATGGGCAAACGAAAACGGCTTTAAGGTATCCTACTATAATTCCGTTACCGAAAGCACAACGGAATCCACAACAAAGGACACCACCGAAGGTACGACCGAATCCACTACGGAAGCCGTTCCCGTGATTGCGGAAGCCGTAGGCGATAGCGGAATAAACTTTGTTGCGGGCATAGACAGCCTTAACTACAGAGAAGTCGGATTTATATTCAAAGCCGACGGAAAAGAGGCAAGAAGAGGCACGGACACGGTATATACATCTATTGCAGGCTCAACCGTCAAGCTTGACGAAGTAGGCGGAAATTATATGTATTCCTTTGTTATAACCGATATTGAGGATATGGATAAGGAAATTTCCGTTGCCCGCTACAGCATAGACACAAACGGAAAAGAAACAGTTTCAGACTTTACGACCTATACCAAAAATAAGGCTGACGGCAGAAAAGCCGATATGCCCGAGCCTCAACCGTCGGCAATACTTATGGCTGCCGCTGTTGATACAAAGGAGGAGGACATATGAAAAGATACACAAAACCAAGTATTGACGTCTATGTTATCAATGCGGAAGATATCATGACCGTCAGCGCCGTAAGGCTTAAAAACGGAGGCGAAAACGGTCAGCCTCTCAGCGAAAGCTTCGGAACATTGTTCGGAGAATA
>CANRNM010000142.1 GCA_947631975.1 uncultured Clostridia bacterium | reverse complement strand
GCCTTGACGAGCTCAAAAAGAGAGTCGTAAAGCCCGATGACGAAAGACTTTTCTATCTTGCCGAAATGATAAGACGAGGCTATAAGGTAGAAAAGGTATGCCGGATAACGGGCATGGATCTTTTCTTCATAGCCAAGATAGCCGCTATAGTTGAAATGGAGGAGACCATAAAGTCAATGAAGCTCGAGGACTTCACGGAGGAAAACCTCAGACACTTCAAGGAATTCGGCTTCTCCGACAAGGCTATAAGCAACTTCATAGGCTGCATACCGCCCGATATTTACGCCCTCAGAAAGAAATGGGACATCATGCCCGTATTCAAGATGGTAGATACCTGCGCGGGCGAGTTCGAAGCCGTAACGCCCTATTACTATTCGAGCTACGACAGCGAGACCGAAGTGGTCGTAAGCAGCAAAAAGAAGGTAATGGTTATAGGCTCGGGTCCCATAAGGATAGGACAGGGCATAGAGTTCGACTACTGCTCCGTTCACTCCATCATGGCGCTTAAGAAGGCGGGCATAGAAACAATAATAGTAAACAACAACCCCGAGACCGTTTCAACGGACTTCGACACAGCCGATAAGCTCTATTTTGAGCCTCTCACGGAGGAGGACGTTCTCAATGTGGTAGAGACCGAAAAGCCCGACGGAGTTATACTCCAGTTCGGCGGTCAGACGGCAATAAAGCTTGCGGGCTTCTTTGACGAAATGCATATACCCATCCTCGGCACACTGCCCAAGCATATAGACGAGGCGGAGGACAGAGAAAAGTTCGATGCCGTTCTCGAAAAGCTTGGCATCGCCAGACCCAAGGGCAAGGGCGTATGGACGCTTAAGGAGGGCATAGAAACGGCTCAGAACCTCGGCTATCCCGTGCTTGTGCGCCCCAGCTATGTTCTCGGCGGACAGGGTATGGAGATAACGCACAATGAGGAAGAGCTCATACTCTACCTCAGAGAGGCATTTGAAAAGGACAGCAAAAATCCCGTGCTTATAGACCGCTATCTCAGCGGACGCGAAATAGAGGTCGACGCCATATGCGACGGTACAGACGTATTCATACCCGGCATAATGGAGCATCTCGAGAGAGCGGGCGTCCACTCGGGCGACAGTATATCCATCTATCCGCCTCAGCATATCTCCGACGATATAAAGGCTCAGATAATGGATGTTACAAAGAAGCTCTCCATCGAGCTTAAGGTCGTGGGCATGGTAAATATACAGTTCATAGAGTTCAAGGGCGAGCTGAATATAATAGAGGTAAATCCCCGTTCCTCAAGAACGGTGCCTTACATCACAAAGGTAACGGGCGTACCCGTTATAGATGTTGCCACAAGGGTAATGCTCGGCGAAAAGCTTGCCGATATGGGCTATAAGACGGGCATAGGCTCCGAGCCGGATGTTGTCGCAGTCAAGGTGCCCGTATTCTCAACGGAGAAGCTCCCGCAGGTAGAGGTAAGCCTCGGTCCCGAAATGCGTTCCACGGGCGAAGTTCTCGGTGTGGGCAAGACCCTCGAAAATGCTCTTTACAAGGGCTTTATAGCCGCAGGTATGACCGTTCCCAAGGCGGGTAGCACAATACTTGCCACAGTCTCCAGCAAGGAGCACGAGGAATTTATGGAGATAGCAAAGCGCTGTGTTGAGCTCGGCTGCAACTTCCTTGCCACAAAGGGCACCGCAAGAGTGCTCAATGAAAACGGCATAAAGTGCAAGGTAGTTAAGAAGATAAGCGAGGGCGTGCCCAACATAATAGATACCATACGAAGCGGAGTTGTAGACCTCACCGTGGATATCCCAAAGAAGGCGAACGATGTGCGTTCGGACGGCTTCAAGATAAGGCGTACCGCAGTAGAGAGCGATGTTACTCTCATAACCGCTATGGATACATTCGCCGCTATGGTGGACGTTATGTCAAAACACCTCGATATGACTAAGCTCAATATATTCGATATCAATAGAGATATGCGAGAAGATAACAAATAATACCTTTGACAATGAAAGCAGGACGAATGTCCTGCTTTTAGTTTTGCCATATATTGCGTAAACCGGCATAATAATTAAGACCGTCCTAAAGTATACTTTAGGACGGTCGTTTGTTAGTTGTAAATCGTAAAATAATATAATTATTATATAATATTTAATAATTATTGCTGCCGGAATCATCGGGAGGTATGTATTCGAGTATATCAGAAATGTCGCATTTAAGCACCGAACACATCCTTGCAAGAACATCAATATTTAAAAGCGCAATATCGTTTCTTAGATACTTGTTAAGTTGTGTTCTTTGCATTTCTGCCCTTTGCGCAAATTTATTCCTGCTCAGATTATTTTTTTGTAATTGCTCGTCAAGTTTAATATTTATTTTCCCAAAATCCATGTAAACACCCCTTAAGCATAGTATAAACAATTATAAAATAAAAAATAAGTCTAAAAAGTCTTGTGTAATTAATTGCACTATGCTATAATATATTTGTATTTATCAAAGGGTTGTTTGTATTTATAAAAAAGCATATTTATGCGATGTGCATTAATTTTTAAATGCCTGAAATTTTTAGGTTTTTGAAAACGGCACATTATCGCCTGTTATGCACTTTGTAAAGTATCAACCTTATGATAATAAAATAAGAAAAAAAACATATTTTAAGGAGGAAAAACAAATGAAAAGATTATTTGCAGCAATAACGGCAATATTTATGATGTTGAGTTACACAAGCATTTATGCCAACGAAAACATTTATTATGCACTTGATGTAAAAGGCTGGAGTTTTATCAGTGATGGACTGATTTATGGTCTTGATGGATATACAGCAAATGCAAAAAATGTAGACGGTTTAGATATGCTTCGTGAAAAGTTTGAGGATTATTGGAATGTTACAGTACCAAACAGTATTGCAGGAACAAATATAACCGGTTTAAGTAAGGATTTTATGAAAAGCAACTATTTCAATAAAATTTATATACCCAATAATATTACATATATAGAGCCTTTTTCGGCTTCTGACCTATTGGCGAAAAATCGTACCGTCTTTTGCTTTGAAAAAAATTCATATGCGGACAGCTTTTTTAAGGGAAAAGCCGGTTTTAAAACGGAATACGTAAATTCTATTGAAAAAATTGATATAAATATTGAAACAGATGATTTTGAATACTCTAATCTAAAGTCTGCAGAAAATGATATAAAGCTTTCAAATATAAAAACAGATTCATTAAACGTTGATTTAAAGGCAGAATATGAAAAGCAAATAAAAAAATGCAAGAATGGTAAATATTTTCTTTTTGATACGGACAGTGATGGCATTCCGGAATTGATTTTGATAGATAACGATAATAAAGATATTTTTTACTGGTATTACGGTTATTATAAGTTTGATAAAGACAGCAATCTGACAGAACCAAAAGTAACTTCATACGGATATGGGACGAATCAAGATAATAATGATTTTTATATTTTAAATGTAAATGGCAAAGAAAGACTTATTGAAAAATCTACTAATGAAGATTACATAAGATATTCTTTTATAAATAAATATTATGATACAGAAATAATGCACTCTGAAATCAAGAACGGAGATATATATTGTATACCCGAGAATTTATTTAATAAATTTTTAGACGGAAATAGC
>CANRNM010000141.1 GCA_947631975.1 uncultured Clostridia bacterium | reverse complement strand
GCCCCGGTGTCTTTGTCTTTTCGTCATAGGTTATCGTGAAACCTGCTTTGGCAAGGTCGGCAAGGCAGATATAATTTTTGTCATTTTTAAGAATTCTGCTTATATTATAAGCCTTTCCGTTTATGGTCATTTTTACAGTGTCTACCATTTCGCCGTCCTCCTTCATGGTAAGTCTGTTTTTAAATTTTTTCCATTCGCCTTCATCTATAAAGGGCGCAGGGCAAATTTTATGAGTGACATCATACTCCCCATTCTTCCTGCTGCAAAGCTCTACTCCTATGCTGTTGTCGTTTCGGCAAAGTTTGTGATAATATTTACCTGTCGTATTGCAATGCCATGCAATATCCTTGTCCTCTACACACTGCCATATACTGTTTTCGTCTACAAAATAGTGGGCGGATGCGCCTCTGTAGACAGTCTTGAAATAAGTGGTATTGCCCTTTGCCGTATCACCGTTGTTTGCCGTGTAGTGGATGACTATATACTTTATTCTCCCTGTGCCGCTGCCCTTGTTGTAGTTGACTGTTGTAATATTTTTATTAATGTTCATTTGTCCTCGCCTCTCTTATTATCTCCTTGAGAATATTGAAACTTTCGTATAACTTGCCGGTAACTTGCAGTCTTAATTCATACATGACTGTACACAAATGTACATGACTGTACATATCCGAGCATATTTATTCGTTTCTGCCCGTACTTCTTATACTTTCCAGATATTCGTCTGCCTTGATTGCTTCTTGCGTAAAGCTGTTGTTCTTCCACCAAGCCCAGAGCGATGTGCCTATGGTGAAGGCAAGGCTTATAAGCTGTGTTATCTGCTCGTCCTCTATGGGTAGAGGGGTTATACCTATAACAGTTAAAATTTGATTTACAAGTGCTAAAATAAGTAAAACTGTTCTGATAATAGTTCCGTTTGAAATATTCATAAATCTTCCTCCTTAAAATGTAATTATAAAAATGAATTCTCGTCCATACATTTAATATAGACCTGCTTTATTCGGTCTATAGTTGCCGTTGCTATGTTATTTTTAAACTTGGGGTGGCCGTCGCAGTAGTCCTCATACATAGTAATGTCCGTAAGTATCTGATCGAAATGCTCCTTGCTGTGTCTCACATCGTGAAGTATCTCGTCTCCGAAATGAAGTATATGCGTTCTGCATAAAGCGGCTTCCCTCTCATCACATTCACTCCGAAGGGTCTGTAAGTCCTTATCCAGCTTATCGACCTTTTCGATTACCTCGCCGTTTATGGCCCTACCAAACCTCTTGGCGAGGTAGCTCCAAGGGTTGACTTGTATAGGAGCTATCTGCAAAAAGGTCATAGCTACCGCTGTTATGCCACCGAAACAGGATATTATACCGATTATATGCTCTTCCATAAAATCACCCTGCTTAGCCATTGATGGCTTCTCTTATGTAGTCCTTCTCTTCTTCAGAGAGCTTGACATAACTCGCAAGTATAGTTTCAAGCTCTTCTCCTCTGCCAAGCTTTACCCTTATGCCCGCTATTACCACTTTTAACTTAGCTTCATTTACCATCAGTAAACACCTCCTATTATATCTGCCGTAACCTCGTTAAGCGTATCCATGCCCGTGTTCAACTCGATTATTTGCTTGGCAATAAGGTCGAGCTGCTTCTCCGCATATGTCTTTTCAAGAAGTACGACCTTCATTTGATAAATAGTTTTAACGGTGGTTTCGTCTACATTTATTTCCTCGCTGTTAATTTCGATTTTGTGGAGAATGGAGAAGTCCTTATATATGACTTTCTTTTCACCGTCAGTGATGGTAAGCTGCTCAGTGTTTGCGCCCTCCTCACTGAGCTTTAAAACCTCATCAGCTGAAGTAGCGTCGCTGTCAAAGGTGATCACAAGACTGTTTCTGTCAGCTCCCATTACTCTCTGATACATCTCCATAAAACCCAAGGCTTCAAGTGTTTCGCCGTTTTTAAATTCTATTGTCATGTAAATAACCTCCTACTCTGAATAAGCTGTCGTTGTAATGTCGCCCTTATAGTCGATGGTTTCCTTTTTCTTATTGTTTTCCATATAAATATCAATAGTTGAATGACCATAAATAGCTGTCTTCTGTCTGTCATACATGCTGGGTAAGCCAACATCAATACTTCCCAACCCGGTAGATATATTTCCACCTATCACGCCACTGAAATTATTACATTTTCTAAAATCAAAAGCAATAAAGTCTGTGTTTTGTACGGGATTAAAACTCCTGTACAACCGACAGTTATATATTCTCGTATAGCGGCAGTCTTTGCCGGTCTCGCCTTCAATACAACTATATCCAATTGTTTCAGGTGAGTTCATTGAAAAAGATAAGTTCTCATACCACGCCATTGTTGTTTTCTGTTTAATGAGACTCACAGGCGATGAACATTCCTTTTTTACGCCGTATATATTAAGATTTTTGATAATTACAGGGACTGAATTTATAGTGAAAATGGGGTTCGCCTCACCTCCGTATTGGTCGATGGGCTGCTGCAAGTTCGCACCCCGCGCGCCGCTTGTGCCTTCTATACTGACCTTTTTATTTATTACGATACCCTCGCCAAAATCTTCGTACTGAAGAAAATAGTCACCGTCAAGGAGTTCAATCTTGCCTCCCGGTTCTACCGCATTAAGGGCTTGCCTTATTACGGCACTTGCGTTTTCTGCCGTGCATACAAAGTCAGCGTAATTCTTGTTGGGATTTTTGGTATTGTACGAGGCTATGACGATGTGTGTTCTGCCTTTATATGAGGATATAGGCAAATACTCGGCGTGGGTGTGGTTTATAAGAGCGAATTTGTAATCTCCAACATAGCGCCAATTTTGACCTATACCTCGTGAATATATAACGTCTCCTGCATATTTACCACCTGTTATAAACAACTGAATAGGGGTCGTATATGTCAACACTATCAGATATCCCCAACTTATACTTGGTGGGGAATTAGTATCGGTAGACTTATCACTTCTGGTACATATCCAGATGCCTGTAGTATTGTAATCGTCCCAGTTAGCTCCTGCGGGTATCTCGCCCCTATAGACTAAGAGGTTTGTGTCAGACAATAAAGAAGCAGAACCAAGCCCGAGGTTTGTTCTGGCTGCCTCCGCAGTGTCAGCTCCTGTACCGCCCTTCGATATAGGAAGTGTTCCTGTAATGTCGGAACCATTCAGATTGTGAGCATGTCCCACATCAGCCTTTTTATCAAGTCCTGCCTTGACCGCCCTGTTCTCCACGGGATGTTCTGACGAGTCGCTCAAAGCATTGTCGACAACAGTCTTGTTGGCTCCCTTGTCAATGCCATCAAGCTTTCCCTTATCTGCCGCCGACAAAAAACCTGCCTTCTCTGCCGTAGCATTCCCGGGCTTGTTTTTAATAAAAGCATCACTGTCTGAATTGCTTTCGTCCCAGTCCGCCTGCACATTCACCTCTGCACCCTCGTCAATAGTGTCGAGCTTGCTCTGCATCGAATTACCGAATTTCTGAAGCTCATCTATTGCTGTTGTAACCATATGCCAGAACCAGTTGAATACACCGGCAGGCGGCTTATATCCACCTCTGAAGCCCTGCTCAAATAACTCTTCGCTTGGCTCGCTGCCTTTATTTTTCCATTGTTTTAAAATATTTTTCCATACCATTTGTTCAATAACCCCCTCCTACATCGGTAAGC
>CANRNM010000140.1 GCA_947631975.1 uncultured Clostridia bacterium | reverse complement strand
TAAGGGAAGGGGGACCAACCGAAGGTTGGTGGAAGGGTTTATATTTGAAATAAATTTACTTTTTCGACAGTCTGAGGAGAGTATTTCTCTCCTTTCTTTACTTCCTATTTTGCAATTTTACAGAATATATCAGTCCCAATCAATATCGTCATGCGAAAAAACATCTCCGCGCGCTATTTCTGCATCGGCTTCATCAAGCGCCTTTCTCTCCTGCGGCGTTACCTTTGTAAAATCGGGATCCCATGCAAGGAGCACACGCTTAATAAATTCATACACAAGATTCTGCTCCGAATCGGGAAGCATATCTATCATTTTTGAAATTTCAACGGTTTTGGCTGTCATTGCGTTCACTCCTTTATTTATAAATCCCGCCCCTGCTATCTACATCCAGAATATACAATATACGAATAGTATTATCATTATCGAAACGGAATATAATACGATATTTTCCTATTCTCAAACGACAACGACCGTCGGTATAGCCTTCCATAGCCTTTATATCGCCTTCGGGCGGCACATTTAAAAGCTTTTCAATACCGATTCGTATGCGCTGTTTTGTCGGTCTGTCATATTTTTCTATTGCTTTACGCGCTGACTTGGTATATATTATCTTTACATTTTCGTCCATTTACCGCGTATTCCTTTCCGCTTCGGCTATTTTACAGTGATTAGAAAATTTTAATACAAATGCTATATCAACTTCTTGCCCATTTTTTCAGCAGACACTTTTATTTTTGAATAATTTTTACTGTTTGAATTTTTCATGCGTGTATACGCATTTAATGATTTTGGTGCCAAATCAGAAATATACCTGCATACCCAATCATATTCGGCAGCATTTCTTATATGATTTACCAAATCATCATAATTCCAAAAATTTTTCTTTTCTTTTTCTTTTTTTCTTTTTTCATAATTTTCTTTTTCTTGAGGCGAGCGATTATCCACAAAAGGACGATTACTGTATTTTACAGCATCAACTTGCTTCCACTCATAAGCTCCATCATTTTCATTTACATATATTGACATATTTCTCGTACAATCATAAAATGGAAAAAAGCTATGGTGGCATCCCATATGAAACCCACCATACTCAAACACCTGTTCCGGCAATTTGGGAAATCTCTTATCTGCACCAGAAATCGAATATACACGTCCCTCATATTTTGTACATTCCCCACATGTTATATTTAACAAGTGTTTATGTTACCATAGTATTTAGTGGAGATGAGGGGAATCGAACCCCTGTCCGAAAACTCGTCATTCAGGTCGTCTACCATTATAGTCGGTCTTTATTTATTCCCTCGGCGCTCTGCCGACAGACAGGCCAAGCGTCTTGGTAGCTTCATAGGTTCTTTTTGCTCCTCAAAGCTTTGGAGCAAAAGTTCTCCGCAGGGTCGACGCTGAGGACCGAGGCTGCGGAACACCCCGGGTCAGCGAGCAGCAATTAGGCTGCTAATGCAACTGTATCGTTGTCTTTTATTATTTAGGTTTTGGGCTTTTAAGGAGTCTCCCGCCTCCAATGGCTGTCCCGAACTTCAAAATCCCCGTCGAAACCATTGCATCCCCATGATATTTTATATGCAACTTTATTATATAATATTACGCCAAAAAGTCAAGAGATGTTATTTAACAAAATAATTACAATTAATTGACTTGCGCAAAAAACTGTTTATTTTAAAGCAATAATGATGTATACTGTAAATATAACAAAATTAAGGCGGTGCGATATGGGCGGTATTTCCGAATTTATATTCAAGGCAAGATACAAAATAAAGCAAAAAAGGCTTAGCTATGAAAGCTATCTGAAAAATGAGGACAGAGTGAACTTTGACCTGCCCATATTGAGGCGCGAGCCTCTCGTGTCGCTTGTTTTCTATGCCGAGGGCGACTATAAGCCCGCTCTTGAGGCGCTGAAGGCGCAGGTGTGCTATAAAAATTATGAGATAATAGTAATAAGTCCCGAGGACATAGAGGAAAACGCCAGCGCCGTCATAACGGAATACGGCTGCGACAGGCTCACGGCATACAGGACGGGGCTTGAGACGGCAAAGGGCGAATATATAGGCTTTTTGGACAAGGACGCCCTGCTTGCCGAAACAGCCGTTTATTACATGATGCGCCAGCTTGTATACGACGACTACGACATCATATATTCCGACGAGGACAAGCTCTTGAACAGAAAGCGAACGGAGCCGTTTTTTAAACCCGGCTGGTCGCCCCATACCCTCGGAAGCTTTGACTACATAGGCTTCGCCCTCATAAAAAGAAGCCTTATAAATAAATTTGACGGCTGTTATGACCTTTTGAGGGAGCTTGCGCAAAGGGATATAAGGGTATCTCACATAGAAAGAGTGCTTGTGCACAGGCTGAACACAAAAAGAGAGACCCGTCCCGCTCCCGTATATGAGGGAAATGCAAGGGTGAGTATAATAATACCCTCTAAGGACAATATAGCCTGCCTTGAAAGATGCATAAAGAGCATAAGGGAAAAAAGCAGCTACAAAAACTATGAAATAACGGTCGTAGACAACGGCAGCGGCGAAAGCGCGAAGCTTGAGGCTGAAAGGCTTGCCGACAGATATATATATGAAAAGCGGGATTTTAATTTCTCGTATATGTGCAACAAGGGCGCGGAAAGCGCGGAGGGCGAATTTTTGCTCTTTCTCAACGACGACACGGAGGTAATAAGCCAAAACTGGCTCGAAGCCATGCTCGCCTACGCCTCCGACCCTCTTGCGGGCGCAGTGGGCTGCAAGCTTTTATATCCGGGCAGCGACAGAATACAGCACTGCGGTATAATAAACGTCGCAGACGGTCCCCTGCACTGCTTCATAGGGCAGAAGGACGAAAAGCTCTATCATGATTTCAACAACATTGCCTGCAATTTTTCTGCCGTTACGGCAGCCTGCCTTATGATAGACAGAAGCAAATTCGAGGGCTTCGACACGGAGCTTCCCGTTGCCTACAATGATGTTGAGCTATGCTTTGCGCTCAAAGAAAAGGGACTGCACAATGTGTCCGTAAACACCGTGAAGCTGAGGCACTACGAATCGGCGTCGAGAGGCGACGACAGAAAGGACGCCGAAAAGCTGGAAAGGCTGTATAAGGACAGGCAATATCTCTACGAAAAGCACAGGCGCTTTTATTTCAGGGACGAGCTTTACAACAGCGCGCTCACAAGGCACGGGGCAGATTTTTCATACGAGCTGCCCGAATACTACGCAAGGGGCGGTTTTTCAAAGGCTGTGCAATATCCCGAAAAATACGAGGACAGCAATATGCGCTGCAGCATAGAGTATGTATCGGGCGGAGATATGATAAGGATAAACGGCACGGCGTACACCGACAGCCTGCCCGCAAGGGTGTATGTGCTCGTTATGACGGCGGACGACATTGCAATACCCATAAAGGCTGCGCACGAGCTTAGAAAGGACATAAGCGAAAATACGCTGTGCGGTTTCTGCGCCAATATAGATGCCAATTTGTTTGAAAGGGGAAGGTATCGCCTGGGGGTGATGCTTGCGGACGGACTTACAAAGCATATCGCAATGACGGAGGAATATGTGGAGATAAAGATATAAAACCCTTCCACCAACCTTCGGTTGGTCCCCCTTCCCTTAACCCTAACGGGTTAATCAGCACTTTCGGCGTTGCCGAAAGCCGACCTGCGGTCGTCCGCATAAATCTTTGCGGTGCAATGGACGGCTTATAATGCTTTAATTCCTGACAGTAAGCCTATTTTGTCCGCAGGACACACATTATAAGGCGTCCTTGCGAAATCAGCACTTTCGGCTACGCCGAAAGCCGCCGCCTTATTTTG
>CANRNM010000139.1 GCA_947631975.1 uncultured Clostridia bacterium | reverse complement strand
CCGAAACCTTACCTGTACAGGAACAACGGTTCCAAAGGACAGCTCCTGTGCAAAGTCTGCTCCGCCAGGTTCTCCCCGCAGGAGAGCCGCTTCTCCTGCCTGAAACTGCGCTGCCCCCACTGTGGCAACTCCCTTGTCCCCAAGAAGGAACGCAGACACTTCATCCTCCATAAGTGCGTCAATCCCAAATGCCCGTACTATCTCCACAACCTGAAGAAGGTTGATAAGGACGACCTCAAAGAGGACTACGGCAAGAATAAATATAAGCTCCATTACATCTACCGTGAATTTACAGTGGATTTTTTCAGCATGGACTTAAACTCCCTGCCAAAGAACGCATCTTCCCTGAAATTCAGCAAACATAACGCCCACGTCATGTCCCTCTGCCTCACCCTCCATGTCAACCTCGGGCTCTCCCTGCGCAAGACTTCCCAGGCACTCAAAGACCTCTATAACATCTCCGTCTCGCACCAGCAGATCGCCAACTACTGCAAGACCGCCGCCATCTGCGTCAAGCCCTTCGTTGACCAGTATCCTTATAAAAAAGACTCGGTGTTCACCGCTGACGAGACCTATATCAAGATCCGCGGCGTCAAAACCTACGTCTGGCTCATCATGAACGCCGCCACCCGTTCCATCATCGGTTACCAGGTCTCTGACAACCGCGGCGTTGGTCCTTGCATCCTTGCCATGCGCATGGCATTCAGGGGCCTTACAAAGCTGCCGGAAAAATTTAAGTTCATTGCCGACGGCTACAGCGCCTATCCCCTCGCCGCAATGGAATTCGCGAAGAAGTTTGGAAAAGCCTTTGCCTTCAAAGTCACCCAGGTCATCGGGCTTACCAATGACGACGCCGTCTCCACGGAACACCGCCCGTTTAAACAGATGATCGAACGGCTTAACCGCACCTATAAGGCTTCCTACCGCCACACGAACGGCTTTGATAACATCGACGGAGCCAACTATGACCTTGCCCTCTGGGTCGCCTACTATAACTTCCTGCGCCCACACAAGCACAATCAATACAAAGTCCTCAACGAGTTGGAAATGCTGCAGGGTGCGGACAACATGCCGGGCAAATGGCAGCTGCTCATCTTCCTTGGCCAACAGACCATCCTGGAGCTTCAAAAACAAAGTACCCCATAAATGGAGCGGAGCCGTTGTCAGGGAAACCGTGGAATACCGGAGCTGCCGCAGGCGGTGAGGATATGCCGCGAAAGTTCCTTGACAAAAGGCTCACGGATGATCCTGTTTAGCAGAAAAGGGGGCTGCTGCGCCCTTTTTCTGCCTTCCGGCGAGGACGGGTTCGGGCAGAGCCCGAAAACGGGTCAAGGGACTGGTCCCTTGTGGGGTTTGGGGCAACGCCCCAAGGTCTTCAAACATCAATATCTGCAATTTTCAAGGTTCATCGGAGCCTGTTTTTTTTCGGCTCAGTTTTTCATAGATTACTTGACACTACCCTTGAAAAATAGGGAGAAATTTTTTTATATCTTAAATTTAATAATGATTCAATAAAATTTCTCCCTATTTGGTGTATGTAACTGTATATAATTACATCTTTTCGAGGTTCTTTAACAGTTCATCTACTCCCTTTTCAGAGATAGCAACATAATATTTATGTGTGACATTACAACTGCTATGTCCCATTTGATTGCATAATAAATACTCTGGTGTGTTTAAAGCAGCTAAATTTGTTCCATAAGTGTGCCGCAAATAATGATACTTAAACATAATATGGTGTTCGCCTTGTAAAGTTCTGGAATGATATTTCATGGAATTTACTGTTTGTATCTTGCCATTAGGTAAGGAATTAACCAATTCAAGAGAAGAAATCATATCTCCATTCAAATCCTGTATAAATGTCTGATTCTGCTGTCTTTGTAATGCTAATTCCTTTTTATCCTTCCCCTGCTGCCGCTTTAGCTTTTTGAAGTAGTCTTTCAATTTGCTACACATATAGATTTTTCTCTTTGCATTTCTGGTTTTCAAAGAAACCAACTTTATCAATCCATTTTGATATTGCATTTGTCTGTCTATTGTAATAATTCCGCTTTTCAGATCTACATTAGACCATTTCAAACCATAACATTCATTGATTCTCAAACCGCAATATTTCCCCAACATATAAGCTGTTTCCGCATTTGTTCCGCTGAAATAACTGTCTAACTGCTCTATCGCCTTATCATCAAAAGAAACAATGTCTAAATCTTCATCAACTTTTAATTTTGGCATATGTATTTTTGTATCTTTGTTCACACATAATCTATTATAGGAATCTACATCAATATAATTTCTGGAATATGCCTGTCCATATAACAAATAAAACATTTTCAAAAAAGCTTCTGTATAGGAATATGCCCTATTGTCTATATAATACAGTTCTTCCAGATAATCTTGAATTTCTGCTACTGTTATTTCATCAATATATCTTTTGCCGAAACGCTCTCTCAAATGATTACTCCACAAAGAATCCTGTTTTTTAATAGTTGTATAGGCTTTTCCGCTCCTGCCTTTTTCACAGTATTCTTGATACACATTTTCTACTGTTTGTCTTAAAATCTGTTTTTTAAGCGGCAACTGGATTTTAGCCTGCTCTTGTGCTAACGCTATACTTCTTGCCTTTGCCGCCTGCTTTTGTGTTCTGTAAGGATTTCCCGCTTCATCCTTAACCCGCTTCTGTGCTTTTTTCTTTCCATTGACTGTAAGCACGAACCGATAACCCCAATAACCATTTTCCAACTGATAAACTCCTGTTGCTGTTGCCTGTTGTTCTGACATAATAAATCCTCCTTAAAAATTGTCCTTTTGTTGTCCCAACTTCTAAAGAGGTTGCTAATAGTTGTTGTTTAAATTGTCCTAAATGTTGTTCTTTCCTTTTAGCGCAAACCTTTGTAAATCCTATATTTACCGCAAGGCTACCATCAGAGAAAGTCATGCTCTGTTCATGAGATGGCACGCGACGAGGCCCGCCACGGCAAAGCCTTCAAGGGTCTGCTGGAGAGATACTTTGGCTAAGCTACAAGCCATGCCATAAAATAAAAGTCATACATCGCGGGAGCTTGCTCACGAAGATGTATGGCTTTTTATTTTATGATACGGCGACAGCCGTCCAGCGAGATGAAGCGCAGCGGAATCGAGCTGGGCACGGCTTGTAGCTTAACTAACTTTATTTTAGACTTATTGGGCGCCAGCCCTCCAGCGAATAAATTCCCTTGCTAAAAAAGAAAAACTATGCTATATTCTGAATATAAAAAAGGAACAACCGCCAAAAGTGGTTTGACCTTTAAATTGAGAAGAGAAAAACCACCTTTCAACTCTGGGTCAAAGTTTTTGGGGTGGTTTTTCTATGCCTTTTTATATCAGCGACATATCAAAAAAATGAATGTCAGCAATGCTAATACAAATAATCCGAACTGCATCAGATCATTAAAACTGAATTTGTTCTTCATAAGCGCCACCTCCATTCTATGTAGAATGAAGGCCATGCCACCCTTGAAACCGGCTGTTCCTTATGGTTGATAATAACATACGGAAATATCTTTTCCAATATTTTCTGAGGCGCAAATTTTAACCTTGATTTCGTTTATGCAAATTGACTATACGTGAGCAT
Organism: uncultured Clostridia bacterium; assembly: GCA_947631975.1. GTDB lineage: Bacteria > Bacillota > Clostridia > Lachnospirales > CAG-274 > Gallispira. The sequence goes on along the minus strand of CANRNM010000139.1, from coordinate 289 downwards.
TCTCATTTCACCCGCAAAAACAAAGCATTTATAGTTTCCTTTGTTTTTGACTCCCATATCTTTCTATAATATTTTGTACACTTTCACAAATTTGAGACTATTTATTGTGCAGTTTCAACATATTTTCACTCACACACGGTAAAATATTGCCGTAATTACTGAACTTTCCACTTGATTTTTCCGAAAAAAAGTTGTATAATCAGAAATATAACATGGCTTTTGCCGGATTGGAGTTTGAATATGTCTGAAATGAACGAATACACCCCCGAACTTATGGAGCTTGTCGATG
>CANRNM010000138.1 GCA_947631975.1 uncultured Clostridia bacterium | reverse complement strand
TGCGGACAAAATAGGCTTACTGTCAGGAATTAAAGCATTATAAGCCGTCCTTTAGCCCGTTAGGGCTAAGGGAAGGGCAATGTCATTAAGTTAAGTCATATATCAAACCAATAAGGCAGATGGGCAGCAATCCGGTCGTTATCTGCCTTATTTTATTGCACAACAAAAAGACTGAAAATTCAGTCAAAAAAGTCTTTATTAATTAGCAAAATTATGCTATCCTATAAGTGAAGCTGACATAAGACTGTGATTTTTTCAGATTTATTTTATATTTTCTGTTTTTTCTGATAGGAACTATGTATTTGCTTATTAAGGCTTCAACATTGAGCGGAATTCCACACTTTTTCTGTTTCAAAAACATCTTACATATGAATACAGCCGAAGAAAAGTTGACTTCGTATAAATATTTTTTAGCTTTGGTTGTTATTACCGTATGATTGGTTATTGATTCACAAAAGTTATATGTTATTATTCTTGCGAAGATTTCCTGACATATGAATTCCGCTTTTTTTGAGTGAAAATTAACCAAACCTATGGTATATTTTAATTTTCTGAAAGAGGTTTCAATACCCCATCTGAGGGTATAAAGCTCCCCGAGAGCCTCTGCGGAGAATTTATCCTTCGGCAGATTGGTTATGAGACATTCATATTTATTGTTTTCAAGTTTTATTCTGACAATGCGAAAACGGATACCATGGGTTTTGTTGTCTTTTCTTGTAAGCAGTTTTTCAACAGTAATATCAAATTCATCATCGGGAAGGTCATATCCGCTCAATATACCGCTGCTGTTTATATCCTTTACTCTCATCAGGTAATTATTTCCCGATTCCTCTATATGCAACATGGTGTTGTAGCCCTCATATCCTCTGTCCAATATGTAAATAACCCTGCATGGAAAATCGAGTCTGTCAACCATTATATTTAAGGCTTTTCTTTCATTGCTGTTTCTTCTTGTCTGTATGTATGCGTCAACATATGTTTTGTTCAAAAGATCATAGACGGCGTTTAAATGTATCATGTTGTAAGCCTTTAAGGTTTTTTTATTGTAAAAATAACATTCCTTGTCATTTGGATTTGCTGCATAGGTAAAATCGGAGCCGTCAGCAGCCAGCAACCTATATCCTTTAAAGGTTTTCATAAAAGAAAGCTTTTTATTGAATTCCTTAAGCAAGTATTCAAATGCGTAAAGCCGTATTTTACTGCGCTGTTGAATAAAAGCAGAGTCTGTGGGAGAAAAGTCATTAAAATTACAATACTCGAGTAATTCTTTGTTCAAAGTCTTACCGCCCATTGAAATAAGAAGCATAAACATGGTTGAAAAATCAAGCTTTCTTTTTCTGACAAAATCCCTGCCGGGATTTTTAACAAACAAATGCACATCCTTTGCCATTGAATTGATTATTTTCTTTAAATTTCTTTTGAGTTTTACCGAATAGTTTATCATTTGCGCAGCCTCCTAAAAAATAAATTCATTTAATCGGCTTCGCCGCAAATTTTTATAGATTTGTCAAGTGTTTTTTTGTAAATTTAACAATTTATTTACAAAAAAAGAGTGAGATCCGTATATTAAATCTCACTCTAAAAATTTGATTATTTGTTTTTTTCTTAACTTAATGACATTGCCTCACCGAGGGAGGTGGCAGACGAAGTCTGACGGAGGGAGTAAAAAATTGTTCATAACACATTCTCCCTCATCAAAAATAGGATTTTTAATTAATCCCCCTCAGTCAACTCTACGAGTTGACAGCTCCCCCGGTGGGGGAGCCAAGAGGTAGCGGTCAACCTCAAATTCTCAGCTTCCCCGAAAGGGGAGCCAAGAGGTAGCGGTCAACCTCAAATTCTCAGCTCCCCCGGTGGGGAGCCAAGAGGCGGCTGTCAACCTCAAATTCTCACCCCCTACTCTATTTATTTTTACTATATATATAGTTAAGCTTAGCGGCGTGGTTTTGTTCATCGGTCATTATTTCTGTGATGTAGTTTTTGAGCTGTTGATTTTCGAGGGCAAAGAGCAGAGGTCTATAGCTTTCGGCAGTCTTTATCTCGCCCGATATGGCTGACTCTATATTCTTGATATAATCGCTGTCGAGGGACGGTTCCCCGTCTGTTTCGGGTTCATAGTCCTCATCGGCAAGCTTATTGTAAATATCCTTGAGCATTTTAAGATGCTTTCTTTCATCAAGGCATATATCGCCGAGCATTTTGCTGTCGTCAATATCCCTGACAGAGCCGGAAAGCGCGGAATAAAAATCGCCTACCTTCAATTCATCGTCTATGGCGTCCTTTATAAGCTCCAAAACATACTTATTGGAATACATGGCAGTTCTCCTTAAAAAAAGCTTTATATAATGTATATGCGATAAATAGGCATTATGTGAATAAAAAAATGTCGCAAAATGGGAGAAAAAAGAATACAAAAAATATGGTAATTTTTGGCAAATATGTTATAATCATACTGTAAGATAAAGTACAAAGCAATTTGCGCACAAACGGAGGCGATACAAATGACGGAAATCGAGTACGGAAAAAGCGGAAGCATGATATATCTGCCCGTAGACAAGATACTGCCCAATCCATACCAGACGAGGACGGCAATGGATATGGGAAATCTGGAGGAGCTTGCGGCTTCCATAAGGAAATACGGCGTGCTGCAACCAATAGGAGTGAGGCTTATAAATCACGGCATATACGAGCTTATATTCGGCGAAAGACGGCTGAGGGCATGCAGAATGGCAGGCATATGCAGCATACCCGCTGTTGTGAGCGAGATAACGGACAGGGACGCGGCGGCGCTGACTATTGCGGAGAACATACACCGCAAGGATTTGAATTACATTGAAATGGCAGAGGCTACGGACGTGCTGGGAAGAGGCTTCGGATACAATACCGACGAAATGGCAGACATCATAAACATAGAAAAGGACGAGGCGGAGAGATACAACAGGCTGAACGGATTTTGCAGGGAGATAAAGACAATGCTTATAAGGCACAAAATAAGCGAGGAGCAGGCGGAGCTGATACTCAAGGCGGAGGACAGCGAGGTGCAGAAGGAGCTTATAGAGAGGGTGAGCGAATACGGTATGAATACGGAAAAGACGGCTATAATGGTGAACAGCGCTCTTAGGGAAAGAGGCATAGGAAAGACGGAGGAAAAGCACAGGAATATAAAAAAGAAGTTTTATGATTTGAGATTATTTACGAATACGCTCAAGCAGGCGGTGGATATTATTAACGAGGCGGGAATGGAGAGCAGTTATAATGTGGAGAGGGACGAGGATAGGTATAGGATAAGTATTGATATTAATGTGTAGGGGCGAGCATTGTGCACACGTTTGCAGGGTGATATTATTTTGCCCTGCTGAAATGTATAAAGGAGTGTGCCTTTGTTTTTTTCTCCCCCCCTCAGTCAGCCTAACGGCTATCAGAACTTTCCCTTCGGGAAAGCGATGCCTTACGGCATCGTCGGATTAATCTTTCCGATTCAAATGACAGCTCCCCCGGAGGTGGAGCCGAGAATTTAAGGCTGACCGTTACCTCTCGGCTCCACTGTGTGGAGCCGCCGCTGAAAACGACTGTACATTTCAAAGACAGCTAACCGCAACTTATGCGGGCGAACGCAGTTCGCCCCTACATTGAAGGTAGTGCAAAATTTGGCAGTTGGGCGGAGTTTTATTATCTATAGCGCAGGTAATCGAGGAAGCGTTTTGTGGCGAGGGAGGCATTTTTTCTGTTGCGAAGGGCAAGGCCTATATTGCGGTAGGCGGGTATATCCAGCTCCTTTGCGACAATATTATAGGGCACGCGCTTTAGTATGAGGCGCGGAAGTATGCTTATGCCGAGACCGCTCTCCACCATGGACATTATGGCATAGTCGTCCCATGTGGTGAAGCGGACATCGGGCTTGAGGTTATTTTTTTCGAGAAGCTCGGTTATTTCGGAGCGGGTGCCTTTTTCGAGGAGCA
>CANRNM010000137.1 GCA_947631975.1 uncultured Clostridia bacterium | reverse complement strand
ACCCACAGCACTGTTCTGAGTCCCTCGCCATTGAGCATATCGTCATGAGTTATATTGTGGTATCTCATATTCTTTTTCTCCGTTTCATAAATCAAGTACGCATAAAGCGTACTTGATCTAATAGTTGTAATTTCCGGTGTATTACTACATCGGGGACCCTTTTTCAAAAAAGGTGGTTAAGCCCCCGATCCTTGCGTTCTTAACAAAAGAGAGGGGAAAAATTGGGGGTAATTCCCCTTTTTGTGTTGAATAGTTTATATATCGCTTCTGCGCACAAGAGGATACACAGCGCAGACATCGACAAGTCAGGGAAAGAGGACATTTGTTTTTCCCTGTGAGTATAAATATTGTTGTTCTAAAATAAACGTGCGGGAGATATGGGTTTTTGCAAAAGACCTGTTTTAGGTGTTTGCTCGTTGTTCAATATCTCCCCTTTTTATTTTAATGCTTCGCATTCGGCTTGCTTCACAAGCCTGTGCCGCTTGAGCGGCACCAAATAAAAAGGCTCGATAAATTACCTCGTATAAAAATTAGAGCGAGCTCTATTTTTATACTTCGGTAATTTACATGCTCTTTCTGTCGGCAATTTCTGCCATCTTTGCTTCGTTAAGTCTTGTGTCGCCGCTTACTCTGGAGTAGCTGAGGTAGCCGTTCATTCTGTCTATCTTAGTCAGATTTCTGCTGCCACACTTGGGGCATACATCCATATCCAGCTCCTGATGACCGCAGTCATCGCAGTACGAAAGACTTAAATTAACACCCTCGTAGAAGCCCATATCCATGGCTCTTTCAATAAGTGTTACGATAGCGTCCTTGTTGTAGTCGATAGGATACCTTACATACTGTATCTTACCGCCGTTCAAAAGGTTCCAGAATCTCTTTTCAAGGTTCTGCTTTTCTATAGGAGTTATATCCTCCTTAACATGGCAGTGGAAGCTGTTTGAAACATATTCTCTGTCGGAAACGTTGGCAATGATGCCGTATTTTCTTCTGAACTGCTTTACCTGCAAGCCGCAAAGACTTTCTGCGGGAGTTCCGTAAATAGCGTAGAGAATACCGTCCTCCGCCTTGTATTGATTAATCTTCTTGTTGATGTGCTCCATAACTTCAAGGGCAAACTGACCGTCCTCAACAAGGCTCTTCTGATTGTAGAGCTGCTGCAGCTCGTTAAGAGCGGTTATGCCGAAGCTTATGGTACATGACTTAAGGAGAGGCTTGATCTTATCGCCGGGCTTTAAATGTCCGCCGTAGAAGCCGCCCTCGCAGTAAGCTACGGGGTTGGTGGAAGCCTTCATCTCGCCTAAGTAATCTATTGTCTTCTTGTGGAGGTTCCTTATCATCTCGAGATAATAATCAAGGACCTCATAGAAATCTCTGCTCTCAGACCTTGCCTTTGCAAGTATCATGGGCAGATGCAGGCTGATCGCTCCAAGGTTGAATCTGCCTACGGTTATAGCCTTGTCATTTTCGTCTGCGGGCATCATACCGCCTCTCTCAAACCAAAGCGAGAGAAAGGCCCTGCAACCCATAGGGCTAATAACAACACCATATTTTTTATATGCCTCTGCCACATAGCTGTCGCCCGTAAGGCTGAGCCAATCGGGGTACATAGTCTTTGAAGAACACTCAACGCCCGCAAGGAATACATCGTGGAGCTCCTTGCCCTCGCCGTGGAGGTTCTTGTCATAGAGGAAAATGATCTTGGGGAAGAGAACGGGTTTTTTGTTGTTCTTCTTGCCCTGACCCTCTCTATGTACGTCCAAAGCTGTGATGGCAGCCATTTTCCCAAATCTGTCCCTTGCAAGACCAAGCGTAATGGCAATGAAGGGATAGTCGCCTCTTGAAGAGCCTACGGAGTTGAGCTTGTACTCAATGCCCTGGAAGCCCTGTTCAAATTCGCGTCTTACTTTTCTGCAAGCGACCTCATCAATGTGCTTAAGCTCATCAAGGCTCAGCTCGTCGCTGCCCTTAATGTCCTTATAGTATTCCTTGAGCTCGCTACAATATTTGTTGTAGCTCTTGTCTGCGTACGGCGCCAGGATCTTATCTATTTCGGGTACCGTGAAGCCGCCATACTGCTGAGATGCCGTTGACAAGACCACATCGCCTATCACATCAAATGCAACAGAGAGTGTATTGGGCTCGTTGTACCAGAGGTTGCCCATTTCAAAGCCACCCTTGAGTACAGACCCCATATCAAATAAACAGCAATTCATAGTATCGCGTCTGGCAGACATATCATGTATATAGATATAGCCATCCTTACAAGCCTGCTTTTCTTCGGTTGTAAGGAAAAACTTCTGATAAAGTTCCTTATTAAGATGGTTATATATCAGACTTCTTTTAGTGGCTACTAAGGCAGAATCCGTGTTGGAATTCTCCTTGTCTCCAATGTACATGATGCTCTGTGCTTTCTGATACACATCATCAAGCATATGAACAAAGTCCTTCTTATAATTACGATAGTCCTTATAGCTTTTTGCCACCTTAGGTTCGATCGCCTCTAAGGCACTTTCCACCAGATTGTGCATAGTCTGTATGGGAATGTTTTTTACTCCGCTTTCCAGTATGTGGTTTTCTACCCACTCGACAACCTTCTCATACTGTTCCTGAGTGAATGAGAACATTACTCTGTTGGCAGATTTTGTTATTGCCGCTACTATCTTAGTGGAATCGAACTGTTCTAAGGTGCCGTCTTTTTTGATAATATAAACGTCTTTCATATCACCAACCACCACGAAACACCTCCCATATATAGTGGTAAACTATATTTTACACCACTACATTTAGTATGTCAATACAAATAAAAAATAATTGTTGCACAAAATAATACATATAAATTTAGTTAAAATTTTACTTGACATCTAAACATTGGCTTAAAAAGCAGTCAAACAGAAATGTTACAAACGCGTAATTTCTTTTGTGCAATTTTTACAAAATTTATAATCAATTTTTGTATAAAAGACTTAGAATATGGTTTACAATTTTATTTTTTTATATATTTTGGACACACTTTATTCAAAATTAACCGCTTTTTATCCCGATTTGGGAGAGAAAGGAGAGCTTTGACAAATTTAACAGTAGTTTTTATTTATATTTATAGCAAAGCAGAACTATTTTAAATTTAGTATAACACAAAAAGGAAAACGGTTGTTTTAACGGCATCAAATATTATATGCCCGTACTTATCATATTGACAACCGTGAATTTTTCTGTTATAATATGAATACAATAAAGTTAGTGGAAACACTAATTTGGCTGGCTGAAAAGCCTAGGTCAACCGAAAGGCGGGGAATTTCCCCGCTATTTTGATTTTAATATGAGGAATACATTATGTCGGAGAAGATTTTAAGCGCATTTATTGACGAGTCTGGGGATTTTGGCACATATAGCCCACATTCTCCTTATTACATAGTATCTTTCAAGATCCAAAACAGAATTTTTTGGTAATATCCGCACTTTTAAAAAGAATTACCTTAAGCCAATATTAAAGAAATGTCTTAAGTAACTTAATACCAATTATAATGCCCGCATTTCGCGGGCTGTTTTTATACGCTCAAAAAAGCATTTCCTTCAATATCTATCTATTGTCTATATCCTCCGGGGAGAGGTCATGGTAAGCAAGGCGTTTCCATGCGACCTCCTCCCACTTGGTGCCCTTTTTGCCGTAGTTGCAGTAAGGGTCTATTGAAATGCCTCCCCTCGGCGTGAACTTGCCCCACACCTCTATATATCTGGGGTCCATAAGCTTTATGAGATCCTTCATTATTATGTTTATGCAGTCCTCGTGGAAATCGCCGTGATTTCTGAAGCTGAAAAGATATAGCTTGAGGCTCTTGCTCTCCACCATTCTTTCATCGGGCACATAGCTTATGTATATCTTTGCAAAGTCGGGCTGACCCGTTATGGGACAAAAGCTCGTAAACTCGGGGCAGTTGAACTTTACAAAATAGTCGTTTTCCTTGTGTTTGTTTTCAAAGGTCTCAAGCAATTCGGGCGCATAGT
>CANRNM010000136.1 GCA_947631975.1 uncultured Clostridia bacterium | reverse complement strand
GCCCCGGCGGCGTAATAGCGCACGTCGTAGCCGTATTCCTCGGCGAACTCCTTGAGCATATCGGGTATAAGAGCGGGGGGATGCTGCAGATCGGCATCCATAACAACGGCATAATCGCCTACGGAGTTTTTAAGCCCCGCATACATAGCGGACTCCTTGCCGAAGTTGCGCGAAAACGAAATATATTTCACTCTCTCGTCCTTTTGAGAGAGCTCCTTCATTATTGACAATGTGCCGTCGCTGCTGCCGTCGTCCACCAGAATGAAGCCAAAGTCATAGCCCGATATACCCTCGAGCACCTTTCGGCTCTCCTCGTAGAAAAGCGGAAGCACCTCTGCCTCGTTATAGCAGGGCACAATTAATTCTACAAGCATAACTGTCTCCTTTTTTATATAATAGTTCAAAAACCATACATAGATATTTTAACCCAAATGCAGCGATATAGCAATATTTTTTTTGCTTTTTAATAAAAAAAGCGTATAAAAATGACAAAAGACAGCGTGGAGAGAGCTGCCTTTTGTCTGGAGAGTTGTATATGAATAATAGAGTTTGGCTTAATAATATAATTAAAAAAGAACTTCCCGCGAAATTTTACATTTTTCGCTTGACTTAAGTATACAATATTTTCATAAAATTGTAAAGAAAATTTAAGATTTTTAAATGTAAATAAATTGTGAACAAAAATTTTGTCAAAAAATTAAAAAAACATTTGAAAAATATATAAAAGGTGGTATAATTAAAAAATGTATATGAATAAGCTAACAAACTAAACGGAGGTGAAAAAAATGCTGAGATGTATGCGCTGTATGCGCGAATTTGACGAGGTATACGACGCCTGCCCGCACTGCGGAGCCAAATACACCGATAAGGCTTCAAGCGGCAGACATCTTATGCCGTCCTCTGTGCTGAACGAAAGATACACCGTAGGACTGAACCTTGACATAAACAGCATTTTTGTAACTTATATAGCATATGACAACAAGGAAAACAAAAGAGTGCTCATAGACGAGTACCTTCCCAATAACCTTGCAATAAGATATAATTCCGAGGCGGAGGTGGGCACGAGAAGCGGAGACGCCCAGCAGACATACTATGCGGGCAGGGAAGCCTTCGCAGACGAGTGCAGAGACCTTATAAACACCGAGAGCACGGATATTATAGACGGCTTTGAGGAAAACAACACATTCTACGCCGTAAGACGCATTGTGAGCGGAACTTCTCTTGCGGAGATAATAGACGACGACTACGAGATAACAAACGAATACGCAAGGCATGTTATAATAACGCTTTTAAGAGCTCTGGAGCCCGTTCACGAGCTGGGCATAGTGCACGGCAACCTCACGCCCGACACAATAATAATAGACAAAAACGGCTCCCTTGTTATAACGGACTTCGGCTTTGTGGGATATATGGCAAGGGTGATGCCCGTGTACACAAACGAGGGCTATTCCCCGATAGAGCAGTACAAAACGGGCGCAAGGCTCACGGCGGCGTCGGATGTGTATTCCGTGGCTGCCATATACTACGAGCTGATAACGGGAGAGATACCCGTATCGGCATCGCAAAGAGCAGTTCAGGACACGCTCATACCCATTTCAGAGGCGGAGGGCGTAACTCTGAGGCAGAGCACCTGCAACGCCATAATGAACGCCCTCAACATAAAGGCTGAGAACCGTACCAAGACGCTAAGAGAATTTTATGCAGAGCTTAAAAATAAGGACACAAAAAGAAGGTGGGAAAGGCATTATTTCCCCGAAAAGTCAAAGCCCGATTTTTACAGACACGGCAAATTTTGGGCAAAGGCTCTGGTGTGGGCTATAGTCATTGTTACGGTTATATGCGCCCTTTTGCTGGCATTTGAGCTAAGCTCCATAAGGAAGGAAATAGCCGACAAGAAGCTTAAAGAAAGCGAGGTGTCCACCGAGGCTCCTCCCGAGGCGGGAAAGAGCATACTGGATATATTCCGCTCGGACGAGGAAAGCGAGCCCGTTTCGGAGGACGAAAAGGACGGCGGCAAGGAAAAGAAGAGTATATTCGATATTTTCCGCTCAAATAAAGAGGACAGCGAGGACGAAGACGGCAGTCCCGACGACAGCGTGGTGTCGGGCAGCGCCGCGGAGTATTGATAAAAAAGGCGGTTTACCTACCGCCTTTTTTGGTTTATACTATATATATGAAAATACAAGTCTTTTGCGGGAGATGATGATATGAAGGCGAGCATACATTCAACGGAGAGCTTCGGCTCCGTGGACGGACCCGGCATACGCTTTGTGGTGTTTTTCAAGGGCTGTCCCATGAGGTGCAAATACTGCCACAATCCCGACACCTGGGATATGGACGGCGGCGAGCAAATGAGCGTTGACGACATAATAAAAGCCTACGGCAAAAACAAGGAGTTCTACAGAAACGGGGGCATAACAGCCACGGGCGGAGAGCCACTTATGCAGATAGATTTTGTTACGGAGCTTTTCAAGAGATGCCGTGAAGAGGGCATACACACCTGCCTTGATACCTCGGGCGTAACCTTCGACCCCGACAACACGGAAAAATTCGACGAGCTCATGAAATACACCGACCTTGTGATGCTGGATATAAAGCACATAGACTCTCTCGAGCACAAGGAGCTGACGGGGCACAAAAACGACAATATATTAAAATGCGCCAAATATATTGACGACAAAAATATACCCATGTGGATAAGACACGTTGTCGTGCCGGGTATAACGGATGACGAAAAATATCTGTTTGCGCTGGGAGAATTCATAGGCACGCTTAAAAATGCGGAGGCTCTGGATGTGCTCCCGTATCACACAATGGGAGTGGACAAATACAAAAAGCTGGGCATGGAATATCCCCTGGAGGGCGTGGAGGCTATGGACAAGAAAAAGGCTCTGGAGTGCAAAAGGATAATATTAAAAGGCATTGAAAAAGCAAGAGGTCTGAAATGAAAAGCTATATAAAAGAATATTTTGCCAAAATGAATATTGAGATCAACGACAAAAAAGCGGAGCAATTCATAACATACAAGGATATGCTCAAAGAGTGGAACAAGGTCATGAACCTGACGGGCATAACAGAGGACAGAGAGGTGGTAATAAAGCACTTCGGCGACAGCGTGAGCCTGCTTTCTGCGGCGGACTTTGAGGGCAAGAGCGTTATAGATGTGGGCACGGGCGCGGGCTTTCCGGGGCTTCCGCTCAAAATAGCCTGTCCGTCCATAGAGCTTACACTTCTCGACGCCTTGAGAAAGAGGCTCGACTTCCTCAAAGCCGTATGCGATAAAACGGGAACAGAGGCGGAGCTTGTGCATGGCAGAGCAGAGGACACGGCGAAGGACGGGAGCTATAGGGAAAAATTCGACATAGCCGTTTCAAGGGCTGTGGCAGAGCTTAATATACTTGCGGAAATGGATATGCCGTTTGTGAAAAAGGGCGGGCTTATGCTGGCGCTTAAGGGTCCCGGCGCATACGACGAGGCAAAAAGAGCTGAAAACGCCGTGAGGACGCTCGGCGGAGAGATAAGGGAAATAAGGAAAATAATACTGCCCGAAACAGAGCTTGAACATACCGTGATAATAATAGAAAAAATAGGGGAAACACCGAGGGAATATCCGAGAAGGTTTAAAAAGATGGAGAGAGCGCCGCTGTAGGGGAGGAGATCCCACCGGCAAGGATGGTGTGTTGAATTGAATTTGCGGGCGAGCAATGCTCGCCCCTACAGGCAAGGGGAGAGCAAAACATTAAGTATTTCACACACTATAACGGATGTCTGCCCGTGCGAGCAGCAGGTCTGAACGAAGTTCAGGCTGCGACAAGCTCGCACTGTAACAACCCTTTTGTGCGGTATTAATTCCACACACATAATGGGCACAAAAGCCGTTAGGGGTGTGTCAGCGCTTTTCCTACGGAAAAGCCGCACTGCGTGCGTCCGCATCTATCTTTGCGGCGCAATGGGCGAATCGGAAACGCCCTTTGAATCGGAAGAAGTATCCGACAAGGCGAAGCCTTGCTTTTGCGAAGCAAAAGTTCTGAACACGCTTTTTT
>CANRNM010000135.1 GCA_947631975.1 uncultured Clostridia bacterium | reverse complement strand
GCCGAAGCCATAAGAAAAATAAATGCTTCGGGCTATCTTGCCGTAGTAATTACCAATCAGCCCGTTATAGCAAGAGGAGAAGTAACATACAAGGAACTGGAAGAGATACATAACAAAATGGAAACTCTTTTGGGTCTTGAAGGCGCATATCTGGACGCCGTATACTTCTGCCCTCATCATCCGCATAAAGGCTACGAGGGAGAAATACCCGAATTAAAGATAGACTGCGAATGCCGTAAACCTAAACCGGGTTTACTTATAAAGGCGGTACGGGAGCTGAATATAGACCTCAGCCGATCATATATGATAGGCGACGGTGAGAATGACATCAAAGCGGGAAAAGCCGCAGGGTGCATAACAGTATTGATAACAGATGAAAGCAAAGATATGGGACAGGATATGACGGTAAATTCGCTGTTGGATTTTACCCGTATATTTGCGGAGGGATAGATATGGACAAACACATAGACCTTCTCATAAGCAGATACCCGATATTGGAAAGCACAAGACAAGATATCAAAAATGCTTACATAGTTTTGGAAGAATGCTATAAGAACAAGGGCAAGCTCCTAGTGGCAGGCAACGGCGGTTCTGCCGCCGATGCTGAACACATAGTGGGAGAGCTTATGAAGGGCTTTAAGCTGCCGAGAAAGCTCGACAGTGAAACACGAAATAAGCTCATAGGCCAAGATAGTGAGCTGGGACAGGTCCTTGCAGACAATTTACAGGGCGCACTGCCTGCAATAGCTCTTGACGGTCACCCGGCATTGACAACGGCATATATGAACGACTGTGAGCCACTGCTCTGCTTTGCACAGCAGGTAAACGGCTATGGCAATGACGGAGATGTGTTTTTAGGCATATCCACCTCCGGCAGCAGCAAAAACATACTTTATGCAGCAGTTACGGCAAAGGCAAAGGGTATGAAGGTCATAGGGCTTACGGGAGAAAGAGAAAGTAAATTATCTCAAATAGCAGACGTATGTGTAAGAGTACCCCAGACGGAGACATATATGGTTCAGGAGCTGCACCTGCCGGTTTATCATTGTCTGTGTTTGATGCTGGAGGAGAGGTTTTTCGGAGGAAAGTAGTTATGAATGTTGCTTTGGTAGGAAGCTCGGGATATATAGCAGGCTTTATTATAAAAAGACTTAAAAGTGACGAGAACATTGAAAAAATACTCAAAATAGACTGCACCGAAAATGCGGATGCATACCTCAATTTATCCGAAGCAGATAAATTTGATTATTCCGTGTTGGAGAATATTGATTTTGTCATATTTACCGCTGCCATATCGGGACCCGATAAGTGCGCTTCAGACTTTGATATTTGTTGGGGTATAAATGTTACGGGAACATCATATTTCATTGAGGAAGCTATAAGAAGGAACTGCAAGGTCCTGTTTTTCTCAAGCGATGCGGTATTCGGAGATATACCCGGAGGCATATATACGGAAAGATCCGAAACAAAGGCTGAAACGCCATACGGCAAAATGAAAAAAGCTGTGGAGGATAAATTTAAAAACGATCCACATTTCAAGGCAATACGACTGTCTTATGTGGTATCTGCCAAAGACAGATTTGTTTCATACTGCTTAAGTTGTATAGAAAAAAATGAAACGGCAGATATATTTCATCCCTTTTACAGAAACTGCATTTCAGTAAGCGATGTTGTGAATGTAGTTATGTGGTTTACAAAGAACTGGGATAAATATGAATACTTTGTGCTGAATGTAGCAGGCAAGGAGCTTGTAAGCAGGATTAGGATAGCAGACGAAATAAACAGGATAACGGGAAACAGACTTAAGTACACCATTTCCCGACCAAATGATGAATTCTATGCAAACAGACCTGCTATAACGCAGATGGTCAGTTTGTTTATAAATAAATACTCTATTATAAATGACAATACATTTACAGAAAAGATAAGTAAGGAACTGGAGGATATAAGCAATGAGTAAGAAAGCTCTTATCACGGGCGTAACGGGTATGGTCGGCTCACATCTGGCGGACTTTCTTTTGGAAAAGACGGACTGGGAGGTTTACGGCGTATGCAGATGGAGAAGTCCTTTGGACAATGTAAGTCATCTTCTTGACAGAGTAAACAAAAAGGACAGGCTGTTCTTTGAATATGCAGACCTTAATGATGAAATATCTCTCATGACGGTTATAAATAAGATAATGCCCGATTACATATTTCATCTGGCTGCACAGAGCTATCCGCTCACAAGCTTCACAGCTCCTATAGATACTCTTAATACAAACATACTTGGTACTTGCAGACTTCTGGAAGCAGTACGTTCGGCTATGGAAAGCAACAGTGAATATAAGCCTGTCATACATGTGTGCGCTTCATCGGAGGTGTTCGGAAAGATACCTGCCGAAAAGAAGCCCGACACGGGAATACACGAGGAATGTCCTTTCCATCCGGCATCACCCTATGCAATATCTAAGGTGGGTACAGATCTTCTGGGAAGGTATTATGCGGAAGCCTATGGCATGACCGTCATGACAACGAGAATGTTTACTCATACGGGACCAAGAAGAGGCGATGTATTCCATGAGTCTACATTTGCAAAGCAAATAGCAATGATAGAAGCAGGACTTATAGAACCAAAGGTAATGGTAGGCAACCTTAAATCACTGAGAACATATGCCGATGTAAGAGACGCCGTAAGAGCTTACTACATGCTTGTAACTGTTGACCCCATAGGCGGGGAATATTACAACATAGGCGGTTCATATACCTGCGAGGTTGGAGATACTTTAAATACACTGATTTCATACTCAACTATGAAAGACAAAATAGAAGTTGTAACAGACCCCGAAAGGCTGCGTCCAATAGATGCCGACCTTCAGGTGCCCGACTGCAGGAAGTTCAAGGAACATACAGGCTGGGAGCCTGAGATAAGTTTTGAAAAGACAATGCACGATTTGTTGGATTATTGGAGAGATAGAGTCGGTAAGGGGGAAGTGTTTTTGACAAGATGATAAAATCAGTATAGTACTTTATTGCGGGAAGAAAGAATATGAAAAAAATACTTCAGATATCAAACTATTTATACCCTAATATTGGTGGCATTGAATTGGTTGCAAAAACTATTTCTTTAGCATTTAAAGAATGCGATATCGAGCAAAAAATCATATGTTTTAATGAAAATGCAGAAGACAAAGATTATATATGTAAACGAAACGAAACAATACATGATTATGTTGAGGGTATAGAAGTAATAAGATGTGGCTGCTTTGCAAAGATTTTTTCTCAATCTTTATCGTTAAGTTATTCCAATGAATTGAAAAATATAATGGAAAAATTCAAACCAGATATTATTATATTTCATTATCCTAATCCTTTTGTAGCTCATTTTTTACTTAAATACAAAAAAAAGAACTTCAAATTAGTACTTTTTTGGCATTTAGATATTACAAAACAAAAAATACTGGAAAAACTATTTTATTTTCAAAGTATATTTCTCTTGCAACGAGCTGATGCAATTATCAGCACATCTCCTAATTATATACAAGGAAGTTATTATTTGCAAAAATACAAAGATAAATGCACAATAATTCCTGTATGTATTGCTGAAGACAAACTGAAAATTACAAAACAAATAATGGAAAAAGCAAACAATTTAAAAAATTGCTATAAAAACAAAGTATTATGTTTTGCACTTGGAAGACATGTGCCATATAAAGGTTTTAAATATCTTATAGATGCATCAAAATATCTTGACGATAGATTTTTGATATTTATCGGTGGGCAAGGACATCTTACAAAAAAATTAATGAGACAGGCAAAAGGAAACAATAAAATTAAGTTTCTAGGTCGTCTGGATGATGTAGATAAACTTGTATATTATTTAACTTGTGATATATTTACGTTTCCCTCAATAACTAAAAACGAAGCTTTTGGACTAGCATTGGCTGAAGCAATGTATTTTGAAAAGCCTACTGTAACATTCAATATACCCGGAAGCGGTGTAAATTATGTGAGTTTAAACGGCATTACAGGGATAGAATGCAAAAATAGAAACGCAGAACAATATGCCGAAGCAATCAAAACACTGGCAAATAACAAAGACCTTGCTAAAGAGTATGGCGAAAATGCTAAGAAAAGAGTCATTGATAACTTTATGTTTGACAAGTTTAAAGGGAAA
>CANRNM010000134.1 GCA_947631975.1 uncultured Clostridia bacterium | reverse complement strand
TGCGACGAGCTGTGCACGCCCATTATGAGCGAATAAAGAAGGCTGTTTGTAGCCACCTCGTCCACTCTTTCAAATGTTTCCTCGGCATAGCCTGCCTGCTTTGCCGCCAGATTTACAAGCTCCTTATCGTAATATGGCACATCGAGCCTCTGCGAAAGCTGTTTGCCTATGTAGTTTCCGCCGCTGCAGAACTGTCTGTTGATTGTAATTATGACCTTATCCATGAATGATGCCTCCTCTTGTTTACGGCTTGCGCGCCGTGTTGTGTTAATATTATTTTACCCCAATTAGACCGATTTGTCCATAAAAATTTTATTAAAAACGGGCGTGCAATGCACGCCCGTTCATTTTATCTTTTCTTTTTATTCTTTTTGCTCTTTGTGCTGTTTTTCTGCGTTATGGCTTCCTTTACCTCGGCATCGAAGGCTGCCGCTCTTATGAGCTTATCCTCCGTTTTTGCCTTGACTGCCCTGTCTATAAGGGAGTAAAGCACGAACAAAACTATGCCCGCAAGCGATATCACTATGGAGGGCACAAGTCCCTTTGAAGTGAAATCGAATGTTACGGTATGCTCGCCCTCGGGTATATCCACGCCTATAACGCCGTCGTCGCCTATGGACACCTTATCCACGCTCTCGCCGTCTACGCTGACCTTCCAGCCGTCAACATAGGGTATTGATGTAAAGAGCACACCGCTGTCCGCTGCGTTCACCGTTCCCTCTATGTGGGTGTCGTCAAAGCTCGTTATGGTGTAGGGCTCAAGCTTGAGCTTATCATATGCTTCCTGGAATACGGCGTCGTCATAGCTTGCCGCATATATCTTGACGGTACCGTCCTTACGGTAGCTCTTTTCAAATTCGCCCTTGTTTGTAAGCGCAAAGTTGACATTTATCTTTTCGCCCGCCTTGACATGGCCTATATCGAAAAGACTCTTGCCTGCCGAAAGCTCTCTGTCCTCGTTGGCTGTGTCGGTCTTATACTTCACTCTCTTGGCGTTGCCCGCATCCACATATACGAACACATACTGGTCCTTATCCGATGTGAATTCGGCTGTTACAGTAGGCTCAAGGGCTATATTTGCGGGGTCTGTAAGGCTGTACTTGAAGCCGTTTTCGTCCAGCTCCTCGGTAACATCCATATACGTCTTTGTTATGCTGTCGGGCTTTATGGGAGTGAACATATCCTTATCTACTCCCGCAGCCAGCCTTATAAACTGATTCTGCACATCAAACGGCTGTGAATCGGTGGTCTGCCAGTCGTTAATATCGCTGTTCACCATAAAGCCGAGAGGAAGCACTCTGTTGTTCCTATATACCCACACATTGTCGAACTGCTTTTCAAATTCATATCTTTCGTTCTTTATCTCGCCGTCCTTGTTCATGACATACTGCAAATCGAACATGGCGTCTATAAGAGCCGTGGGGTCATAATATCTGTAGCTGTTGCCCGTGGAGGCTATGCCGAGATGTCCTATGAACTCGGATATACCGCCCGGCGCAAGAGAGCTGAACTGCGAAAAGCCGTTGTAATGATAGAGCGCGGCATCGTTTATGGATGTGAAACGCCTGAACTCCGTGCGGTAGAAGGCGTTGTTTTCCTTCTCGTTCATATAGTCTATGGCTTCGGTAGTGCCGTCTATATACTTCACATATGCTTCTCTGTCGGTAGTCCTGTCAAGTCCCTGGTGGCTTGAGAACATACACTCGGCAAATACGCACACAAGTATTACGCCCATTATGGCGGGAAGCGAGGACTGCTTTGCATTCTTGTAGCTGTATATTATAACGGCGTATATTATCATAGCTATTATGTTTATGGCTATGTCGGAATTTGAAAGCACCCTGTCTATATCGTGTATTGCGGGTACCATTATAAACTCCGTTACTATTATTACAACAGTATACAATATGCCCGCATACACCACAAATTCAAAGCTGCAGTGCTTTATGTTCATAAGTCCCTTATAGGCTATATAGAGCATTATGAAGCTATATATGAACGTATATCTGTGAGGCAGATTTGAGGGGAAGTGGAAGCCGTGTATAAGGAAATCCAGAGGCTTTATACAAGCGCAGAGGAGCATTATAACAAGCATTAAAGCCATGCCCCATTTTTCCCTCTTGTTTATGTTTTTATTAAAGAAGTAGAGAGGTATAAGCATCATTGTTATTATTCCGCTGTATACATTGGGAAGGTCCTCGTTTCTAGCCAGAACGACGGGTCTTGCGCCTATGAAGTGGTTTGTAATGAGCTGATACACATTTTCATATATCTCAAACTTGGGGAAGGTGGTGTCGCTTGTAGCCGTCTGTCCCAGAGCTATGGCAACGGGCGCAAGTATGAACATGGCGGTAAGGGCGCATATTACGGAAACAATGGCAAATTTCACCATTCTGGAGAACATTACCTTCTTGTTCCTGCCCCACTCGTAATTTGCAAAGAGCACCACGAGAAAATAAGCCGCAGTGAATACGCATACGAGCACAGCCATGTAGAAGTTAACTATCATGGTGAGAGTAAGCGCAAAGTAATAGAGCATGTGCTTATTCTCATGTATTATCCTTTCAACGCCGAGCGCAACTATGGGGAAAAGCGCAACGGAATCCAGCCACATGACATTCCAGTAATAGCCCGTCATAAAGGCTGTGAATGCGTAAAGGAGACCGAATACAAGTATAGAAATGTCGTTTCTTTTGAAATGCTCCTTTAAATAATAGGAAAAGAATGAAGCGCTGAAGCAGGTCTTAAGCAGTATAAATACCGCAAGAGCCTCGGGCAAAAGCTTCTGGGGAAAGAGCAATATAAGAAAGCTTATGGGCGAAGCCGTGTAATAAGCCATCTGAGTTACAAATTCCTTGCCGAGTCCGCCCTCCCAGCTGTAGAGAAGGCTCTGACCGTTGAATATACGGCTCCTCAGCTCCTCATGGAAGGGAGCGTACTGATGATAGAGGTCTACCTTGAGCACTATCTGGTCGCCGAAGGGATATACATGCCTTAATATGTAGGTTATTATCATTATTATAGCCGTACAGAAAAAGGCGGCTATAACATAGCGGTTGGAATAGAACCAATTTTCCTTTTTTTCACTCATCAATCCGGATGACACTGCTGTATTTTCCATCACATTCTCTCCTTATTTCTTAAATATAAATAGCTTGCTGAATACATAGTTCATAACGACTATACCCACCTGTGCGCCTATCTTGGCAATGCTGTCGTTTATATGTAAAAGCCCGACAGTTACATTCATCCACAAGAGCTCAAAGCCCAGGGACAATATCCTTGCGCCCACGAAGGAGGGTATCTCCTTTAAGAGCACCTTAGCCTTAACGGACTTTGAATTGAAAACAAAAAACTTGTTTGTAACAAAGGCAAAGGTTACCGCTATTATCCAGCTCGACACATTGGCTATGTTCATCTTGAGCGCCGTAAGCTCGCCGCCGCCCGTTATGAGAAGCTTCACAAGCTCATAGCTTACTATGCTCACAACAGTTGTGAGTACGCCGAAAAATATATAGCTTATCGTTTCCCTGTTTATAAGCTTTGAAATAAGCTTCTTTAAATTCATCTGCCGTTCCTCCCGTAGTCATGCACAGGCTTATCTATGTTTGTTTTGCCTATAATATAGACGGGTCTGTTCTTGACCTCTATATATATCTTAGCCATATACTCTCCCAGTATTCCGCAGCAGAGTATTATGCAGCCTCCCAGAAAGAGTACTATAGTTATCATAGAGGCGTAGCCGGGGAAGTCCTTGCCATATATGAGCGTCTTTATTATGACTCCCAGAAGGTACACAAACGACGAAGCCGAAACTACAGAGCCAAGATATATGGCAAACTTGAGCGGTACGGTCGAAAACGCCGTTATGCCCTCCACCGCATATTTGAAAAGCCCCCAGAAGTTCCACTTGGTCTCTCCCGCAGCCCTCTTTACATCCTCAAAGGATATCCACTTGGTGTCAAAGCCCACCCAGCTGAATATGCCCTTGCTGAAGCGCTGTACCTCGCTCATGGCAATTACGGCGTTTATCATATTTCTGTTCATCATTCTGAAATCTCCCGCGCCGTCGGGCATATCCACATCGGATATTTTGTTTATGAAGCGATAGAAGCTCTTTGTGAAAAGCTGTCTTAGCTTAGGGTCTCCGCTTCTTGTCGTTCTGTTTGCCGCGCAGCAGTCATAGCCCTCCTCCATAGCCTTGAGCATA
>CANRNM010000133.1 GCA_947631975.1 uncultured Clostridia bacterium | reverse complement strand
GGCTACTTCGGCTATGTGATCTTTTACGACATAACGGATATAAATGCGCTTTTCCTTGCCGTTCTGCCCCTTGGCTTTGCGGGGCTCATAGCGGCTTATATGCTCAACAAAAAGAGCTTCACATTCAAGGGCGTCCTTAAGCATATGATAATTTTCACGGCTTTGATCGCCGCCGTAAAGATAACCATAGCCTATGACCTTACGGGCTACGAAAGGCGTGTTCCAGATGTGTCGGAGCTTGCGAGCATATCGCCCTATGACGAGGACGCGGAAAGCACATATTATCAATATTACAAAGTTAATAAGGGAGAAGCGGTGTATGCTAATAAGGGCTATCTCTTGATGCACCCCATAGATGTCTCCGTGAAGGACGAAAAGACAATGTCGGAGCTTATAAGCATTCACAAAAACATACTCGAAAGAGAAAGACCCATGTTCAAGGCTCATGACGAAAATGACAACTGGGACAGCAACATAAAGCTTGTCTATAACCTCAAGGACGGAAAGCATATCACCAGATTTTACAGGTTCAAGCTCTCCGACTATGACGACTGCATTGCGCCTTATTATGAAAACGAGCAGTATAAGCTTGCGCATTATCCCCTGATGAACGGCGTAAAGAAAAATATAAGGTATTTAACATATGACAATCCCGTGCTTGCAAATTCCATTGAGCTTGCGAATATAGATAAAGACAAGCTCGAGGAGGCTTTGAAGCAGGATATAGAGGCTCTCACCTATGATACCTTTAAGGAGGAGAGAAATTCATACAATTCGGGCGAATACATCACCATAAACTATACCGAGGATATAGACTACGAGGGCAGGACCTACACCTACAACAATTCGCTTGATTTTACATTAAACAGGGAATTTAAGAATACCTACGCCCTTATATCGGACTACATGGCGGACTATGCCGACAAGTATATCGACCTTGACAGCTTCAAGGGAATATATATGGCAGCCGACCCGTATTATGAGGACTATGAAACGGGCGAGGAACGCTACGAAACAGAGGCAAATATAATGAATAAGGGCGAGATGAGGGAAGTGTTTGACGCTCTCAGGACAAATTCGCAGTATGTAGACGAGAGCATAGACAACACCGAAATGCGCGAGGTCTATATAACCTTCACAAGGGACGGCGAATCACAGTATGGTCAGCATAAGACGCATATATTCAAGCCGTATAATCAGATACCGCCCGAAATAAGGAAGTACTTGAAGGAAACAAAACCCGAAAAAACGGTACATACCGGAACTTTGGGTTGAGAATGAAAAAAATAGCCCCCGGCTAAGCCAGGGGCTATTTATTTTGTACTTTATAAAAAATTTTGTTTATCTTAGGGGAGGCAAGAATGAAGTTTTCACCTCTCCGCCTGCTTAAGCGCGCTTTCAACGGCATCGAGCAGTATACTGCCCGTTACCTCGTAATTTTTTTCAAGCTCTATGTCGGTGGACTGCATCGCCACCACCTGCGAGGCTATGTCCTCTATGCATTCCGAAAACGCGGGATAAAACACCTCCTGCGTTTCGTTGAGGTTGTCAAGCGAAACGCTCAATATCTCGTTTCTGTCCACGCTCACGCAGAGCTCCACAGGCTTGCCCTGCAATATTATCTGCGAATAATATGTACCCTCCTTGTATTTTCCTTTGCCCTCTCCGCCGAAAAAGGCTATCACTCCCACTATTATGATTATGCCCACAAGCGCAAGCAAGGCTGTCTTTATTATATCCTTCAATTTTATCACAAAAATCCTGGACGACACTTTTTTCACCTGCCTTTTGTTTTAATTATATTATATTTTGAGTGAATTTATGTTATATTTGTGATATAATTAAAAAAGAGTAATTTTTTTTAAGTCAAGGAGAAAAATTTTTATGAGCCTCAGATATATATTCGGAGAAAACGGAACGGGCAAGACAAGCTTCTGCACGGACGAAATAGCGCAAGAAAGCAGCGCCCGCAAAAGACTTTTTTATATTGTGCCCGAGCAGTTTACGCTGGAGTCGGAAAAAAATCTCCTGCGCAAAAAGGCTTCGTTTGTCAATATCAATGTGCTGGGCTTCAATCATCTGGCGTATTTTGTCATTTCGTCCCTAGGCACGGGCGGAAGGGTCATGCTCGACAGCGCGGGACGCGCCATGCTCATAAAGAAAATAATACTGGAGCTGCGCGAAAAGCTGGAATTTTACGGCAGCGCAGCCGACAGGCAGGGCTTTGCGCAGAGCGCGGGCGATACCGTTACGGAGCTCATGCAGTACGGCATTTCATGCGATAGGCTGGAGGAGCTTGCAGAGGAAGAAAAAAACACGGGCGCGGGACAGAAGCTCAAGGACATATGCGCCATATACAGACGCTACACGGAATATATGGCTAAGGAATATCTGGCAGGCGACGGAGCGCTCGACTGCCTGCCCGGGCTTATAGCGGACTCCGCAGTGAAGGGCAGCGAGGTGTGGATAGACGGCTTCAAGAGCTTCACCCCGCAGGAAAACCGCATAATAGAGGAGCTTATGAAGCATTGCGAGAGAGTCAGCGTGGTTTTCGGCATAGGCTCCGACAATATAAGCTACGGCGGTCTTGACCCCTCCGACAGGGAATATGAGGTCAAAAGGGCGGTCAATGCTCTGACGCTTCTCGCGAGGGAAAATAATATTAAAATAGAAAAGCCCGTTTTGTGCAGGGAAGTGAAAAAAAACTACGCTCCCGCTCTTAAATATCTTAGGGATAATTATTTCAGGCAGAGCGCCAAGCCCTACGGCGGAGAGGACAAAAGCGTAAGGCTTTATAAATTCGGCGATATGTACAGCGAAACGGATAGGATCTGCTCCGAGATATGCTCCCTTGTGAGCGAAAGGGGCTACAGATACAGAGATATAGCCGTAATAACGGGCAGCTCAAGCTATGACGTGCCCTTGAGCCTGGCTTTCAGAAAGTCGGGCATACCCGATTTTCCCGATGCCAGAAGGGATATTTTGTCCCATCCGCTTGTTTCGTTCGTTCTTTCGGCTGTGGATATAGTCGCCTTCGGCTGGGACAACGGCGATGTTTTCAGATTTTTAAAGACGGGCTATACCCCGCTTTCGCCCGAGGCTGTGTTCAGGCTTGAAAACTATGTCATATCCAACGGCATAAACCGCTATAAATGGCACAAGGAATGGAAATACGGCTTCAAAAGGGACGAAAACGACGCTCTCCGTCCCGAAAAGGAGGATATAACGGCGGCAAGGGATAACCTGTTTGAAATACTTTCGCCCCTTAAGGACAATTTCACGCCCTCCAAAAAGGCGGAAATAAGGCTTATAACGGAGAAGCTCTTTGAGCTTGTCTTAAACTGCGGTATAAAGGAAAAGCTGGAGGACGCCATAAATTCAGCAGAGGAGAAGGGCGAAAGGATGAGGGCGGTTTATTACGAGGGCGTATGGGACGAGATACTCTCCGTTATGGACAAAATGGCAGAAATACTGGGCAATGAAAAGGTCAGCCTCAAGGAATATTCAAAGATTATTTCCGCGGGTTTGAGCGCCTCCACCGTGGGCATAGCTCCGCCCACGCAGGACTACATAACCACGGGAGACATCGAAAGGACCAGGCTCCACGACATAAAGGCTATGTTCATTCTGGGAGCAAACGAAGGCAATATACCGCCCCTGCTCGATGAAAAGGGCGTTTTTACGGACAGCGAAAAGCAGGCGCTTGCGGAAAAAGGCGTTGAGCTTTCGCCCTCGTCCGTTTTCAAGACAAACAAGGGACTTATGGGCGTATATGCCAACATAATAAAGCCTACCGAATTGCTTGTGATAAGCTATCCCTCGTCGTCGCTTAGAAGCGATACGCTTCTGCCGTCGTCGGTCGCGCGCAGGGTGAGCGAGCTCTTTCCCGAAGCGCAGTATGACATTGCGGACGAAAACGAGGATATGCTCATGGGCGACTACGGCTTTGACAGGCTCATAAAGCTTATATCGGAGGGCGACTGCGGAGAGCTTGCGCAAAGGCTCTACGCCCATTACAGCCGTGATGAAAAATACGCGGTTAAGCTTGATGCCATAAAGAGGGGTCTTCTGAGCAGAATAACCCCCGAATATCTCAGCGACGAGCTTCTGCCCGCCCTTTGGGAAAGTACCGTAAACACATTGAGCGTTTCAAAGCTGGAGGAATTTTCCCGGTGCCCCTTCAAGTTTTATATGAATTATGTTCTTAATGCCAGGGAAAGGGATATTTACGGCTTAAAGAGCAGCGACGCGGG
>CANRNM010000132.1 GCA_947631975.1 uncultured Clostridia bacterium | reverse complement strand
CGCTCTCGTCTGCCCCTGCGCTGTGCTTGAAAGAGCCGCGGAAAATATAGGCAAAAGCGGTATAATAAAAAATGTGTAACACTTAATAGCCGTAAAAATATAATAATACAAGGAGGCAAAACTCCCGTTTATACGGCGGAGGCAATCCCCTCTCCTCCGTCGGCAAAGATGAAAGGACTGCGCATTGTATGCGGAGTTCTTTTTGTGTTCTTTTTACAAATTACAGCAATGCTGTTTGTGAATATATTATGGAAATATGTTAAATTTTTATATTTATATAAAAAAACTATTGTAAATATTGTAAAAATGTGCAATAATATCATTATGGATAATTGGATAACAAGGCTCTTTTTGTATAAAAAAGAGCTGGGGGGGGTAAACTCTTATGGAAACGAAAAACGGTTCCGAAAAAACAATATATGAAAGACTCTACGATATAATAGGCGAGGACAATTCGGGCAAGGATGCCATTGTTTTAAACCGAAAACAAATCGAAAACGTATTTTCGGCTATTCCGGGCGGACTTGTTATGTACAAGCTTAAGGATGACAATACGCAAATGCTGTACATATCGCCCAATGTTCTCGATATGCTGGGCGTGGACCCCGAAAGCTACGACAAGGTAGTGAACAAAATGTCTGCCATTGACAGTATTTTTACGCCCGACAAGGAGCACATGAAGGAGGTAGTGCGCAAATCTGTTGAGGAAGGCACAGATCTCAGCTTCAATATGAGAGTCATCAACAGAAACAAGGAGCTTGTGTGGCTCAATGTAAACGGCGCCGCTCTCAAGCAGAAGGACGGCTCCGTAATATGCTGCGGCGTTGTGGACAATATAGACAATTATTCAAAGCCCTACAAGGATATTCTCGACAATGTGGACGAGATAGCCTTTGTCATGGACTTTAATACCAAGGAAATACTCTATGCCAACGAAAAGCTGAGAAAGACCTTTTTGAATAATGAAAGGCTCAAGGCGGGTCAGACCGTATACGAGATATTCAACGAGGGCGACAAGGCGTGCGATCTCTGCGATACCGACAAGTTCAAAAATCAGCCCAACATTTCATATGAGATGCGCTATAAGGGCAGAAATTACGATGTTTTGAGCAGCCATATTACATATTACAACAGAGAGCTTGCCATAACCTGTATGTCCGACGCTACGGAGAGCAAGATGCTCAAGACCAACTTTGACGCCACCGTAGAGATGATGACCTGCGGCAGAGTGAAGTGTATAAAGGACACTGCGTTTACCGTTGTGGAGGCTAACGAGAATTTTTACAACATGATAGGCTACACTCCCGAGCAGTTCAAGGCGGAGAAGAACAACAGCTTTGCAGCTCTCATTCCCAAGACGCAGGTCGCGCAGATAATAAGCAGCGTAGACCATAACCTTGTGAGCACGGACTACACCAAGTCCGAGTTCTGCTTCAGGCGCAGGGACGGCTCCGTGAAGTATGTCATCGACCAGAGCGCCTTTGTTGTGGAGGACGGACAGGAGTATATCTATTCCACATTCATAGACATCACCGAGAGAAAGCTCAAGGAAACCGTCGTAGAGGAAAGATATCAGCAGGAGCTCAAGCACAAGAGCGCCGTGCTCAAAAATCTGGTGGCTTACTGCGAGATAAATGTTACGCAGGATATGATAATCGACTGGAGCAGCCGTTACGGCGATGAATCGCGCGTAAAGGTGGGCATGACCATAGAGGAATGTCTCGACCACCTCGGACACGGCGAAACGCTCACAAAGGACACCTATAACTTCCTTTCAAAGAGGATAGACAGGAATGTGCTTCTCAGAAGCTATAACAGGGGCAACAAAAATCTGTTCTATGAACATTTCTTTAAGTATGAGAGCGGATATAACCTCTGGATGTCGCTTGAAATAAGCCTCAGAGCGAACCCCTCCAGCAAGGACATAGAGGCGTTCATATACTTCAAGGATATAAATAATCACAAACAGATATCTCTTGCCATCAATCAGGAGGTTTCGGAGGAATACGAGGTCGTTGCCTGCATAGACGCCGTTCACGGCTCTATAGTGAGGAGCATCATGGACAATGCCTCCGACAAGGAAATGACCGTGTTCTATCCCGACTATGCCGATGAGATAGAAAAATATGTTACAACTCTGCTCATGCCCGAGGACAGGGATTTCATACACGAGAGAACATCCATATTGAGGATAATGAGCGAGCTTGAAAGCAAGAATATATATTCCTTCGTCTTCCCCGAAACGGGAATAGACGGCATATGCCGCTACAAGAAATTCAAATATTCCTATATGGATAAGGACAAAAAGCTTATACTCTGCACCCAGCGCGACGTTACCGACATCGTGGAGGACAGAGTGCTGGCTTCCTCAATGCAGGAAAACGGAGAAAAATTGGACAACGATGTTGCAGCCGAGCAGTATTTGCAGAAGTACAAGCAGATAGGCGAGGAAATATTGAAGCACGCTCATATAAACAGCCTCACAAGTCTTCTGAATATAAACGGCTTCTGTCTGGAGTGCAAGAAGCTCTTTGCCGAAAATCCCGACAAGAATTTCTTTATTATAAAGAGGGATCTGAACAACTTCAAGGCGTTCAACGAGCTCTACGGCAGGAAGGCGGGCGATGAGTTCTTAAGCTATGTCGGCAGACACTATAAGAAGATAATCTCCGACAAGGGAGGCTGCTGCGGTTATCTCGGCGGAGACGACTTCATAGCCTGCTATGCGGGAGACAAGATAGAGAGCATAGAGACCGTTACTCATCAGATACAGGAAATAGTGGATTCTTATCCCATAGACTATAAGTTCATATTGAGCACGGGTATTTATATCGTAAACGACAAGAACATACCCGTCATCACTATGTGCGACAGAGCAGAAATAGCTCTCAATCAAGCTAAAAAGACATTCACACCGTTCTGCATATATGACGAGGGAATAAGAGCCGACATCATAAAGACGCAGGAGATAGTGAGGGATTTCCCCGAGGCGCTGAAGGAAAGACAGTTCCATATGTATCTCCAGCCACAGTACAATATGCTCAACGGCAAGATAGTCGGCGCGGAGGCGCTTGTAAGGTGGATACATCCCGACAAGGGCATAATATCCCCCGGCAACTTCATTCCGGTTCTGGAGCAGAATGCGCTTATAGCGCAGCTTGACAACTACATAGCCGAGGAAGCGTGCAGAGTTATGTCGCTTCTTAAAAAGGCGCTGCCGAGCGTAGAACCGCCCACGATAGCCATAAATCTTTCCAGAGCAGACCTTTTCAGACCAAGGCTTATTGAGGAGCTCAACGAGGCAAGAGCCAAGTATGACATACCCACCAAGGACCTTCGTCTGGAGATAACCGAGTCGCTCTATGTCGAGCAGCCCGAGGTCATGATAAGTGTTGTGGACAACCTCAGAAAGATAGGCTACAGCGTTGAAATGGACGACTTCGGAAGCGGTTATTCATCGCTCAACACCCTTAAGGACATTTCCATAGACCTGCTCAAGCTGGATATGGTATTCCTTTCGGCTGTAAACACCAGAAAGGGCGCAAAGCTCGTGGAATCCGTTGTTTATATGGCTAAGATGCTCAATATCCCCGTTCTCACGGAGGGCGTCGAGACTAAGGAACAGATGGACTTCCTCACAAGCATAGGCTGTAAATATGCTCAGGGCTATTACTTCGCAAAGCCCATGCCCATAGAGGACTATATCAATCTGCTCATGTCGAGCGAGTTTGATAAAATTAAATAAAAAATTTTCGATGTAAAGCCGGGATGCAGAAATGTGTTCCGGCTTTTTTGATAAATATCCGACGCTTGCAGGGCGATATTCTCCCGCCCTGCCGGGGTGTGTGAAGGAGTGTGCCGCCGCCCGTCTTATCTATTCCGACACTCGCTTATCAGCATTTTCGGCTACGCCGAAAACCGCACTGCGTGCGTCCAAGTGTATTTTGCAAGCAAAATACAATGATAAATCTTTCCGTGCAATAACTATGCTCGTTTACGGAATGATAATGACGGGCTTTTGATTTTGGTACAAAGTTAGGTAAAACCTATACCCTTGCCTGTAGGGGCGAATCGGAAACGCCCTTTGAATCGGAAGAAGTATCCGACGATGCCGTAAGGCATCGCTTTCCCGTAGGGAAAGTTCTGAACACGCTTTTTTTGTTTCTTTTTTTGCGAAAAAAAAAGAAAGATAAAAATATAAAAAATGTTATAAACGGGCGTGCAATGCACGCCCCCAGACTGTCGAAAAAGTAAATTTGTTTCAAATATAAACCCTTCCACCAACCTTCGGTTGGTCCCCCTTCCCTTAGCCCTAACGGGCTAAAGGACGGCTTAT
>CANRNM010000131.1 GCA_947631975.1 uncultured Clostridia bacterium | reverse complement strand
GTCGTATTCGCAAAGTCAAAAGACGAAATAAAGCAGCTTGCAGTAGACGGCGCAAAGCTTGTGTATGACCTTGCGGGGCAGTACGGCAGGGACAGATTTCTGTTTGAATATTCTCCCGAAAGCTTTTCGGGCACGGAGCTTGACTATGCCGTGGAGATATCGGACGCCGTTATAGACGTGTGGGAGCCCACTCCCGAAAAGAAGGTAATACTTAACCTCCCCAACACGGTTGAAATGGCAACGCCCAACGTATATGCAGACCAGATAGAGTATGTTTGCCGCAACATAAAGAACAGAGAAAACATAGTGATAAGTATTCACCCACACAACGACAGAGGCTGCGCGGTAGCCGCAAGCGAGCTGGGAATTATGGCAGGAGCGGACAGAGTTGAAGGCACGCTTTTCGGCAACGGCGAGAGAACGGGAAACGCCGACATAATGGTAATGGCGCTCAATATGTTCTCGCAGGGCGTAGACCCCGAGCTTGACTTCAGCAACATGAACGAGGCTATAAATATATATGAGGAGTCCACGGGACTTGACGTGCATCCGAGGCACCCCTATGCGGGCGACCTGGTTTACACAGCCTTTTCGGGCTCTCATCAGGACGCCATAAAGAAGGGCATGGCAAAGATGATAGAGCATCCCGACAGGTGGGAGGTTCCCTATCTGCCCATTGACCCGCTCGACGTTGGCAGGAATTACGACCCTATAATAAGGATAAATTCGCAGTCCGGCAAGGGCGGAGTGGCATATGTGCTTGAAACAAACTACGGTCTGCACATACCCAAGCTCATGCAGCAGGACTTCGGTCCCAAGGTAACGCAGGCGTCCGTAGACAAGGACAGAGAGCTTTCAAAGGAAGAAATATACGACCTCTTTATGGACACCTACTATGTGAAGGAACCGCTTTCGGTGGTATACTACACGGAGCACAGCTCGGCAGACTTTGTGGAGCTTGACTGCGAGATAATGTACAGAGGCGAAAATATGCACATAAGCGGAGAAGGCAACGGTATCGTAGACGCCTTCTGCAAGGCTATAATGGACAAGTTTGACGTGCACTTTGATATTTCAGACTATTCGCAGCATTCGCTGTCATTCGGCAACAAATCAAAGGCAATATCCTATGTTCAGGTGTACGACTGCAACAAGAAGCCCCGCTTTGCCGTGGGCATAAGCTCAAACACCGCAAAGAGCTCCATAAGAGCCATAGCAAGCGCCATAAATCAGTTCAAGAAAATATAATTGAGTATATATGCGCCTTTCACGGGACACAATAGCCTTAAAGGAGGTTATTGCTATGGAAATGTTAAAGGTTTCGGCAGTGTCGCAGCCCAAGTCTGTGGCAGGCGCTATCGCGGCGATCTTAAGAAACAACGACGATGTGGAAATACAGACCATAGGCGCGGGAGCCGTCAATCAGGCGGTAAAGGCAGTGGCTATAGCCAGAGGCTATGTTGCGCCTAACGGCATAGATGTGGTGTGCATACCCGCCTTCACGCAGTCGGAAATAAGCGGGGAGATAAAAACGGGCATAAAGCTCGAAATTGTCAGAAGATAAAGTGTTTATTATGCTGTCGGTTTTGAATCGGCAGCATAATATATATCGGGGGTGATATCGTGGGCGACATATTGGTCGGCGGTATAATATTCATTTTGGTGCTGCTTGCGCTGCGAAGCTATCTCAAACAGAGGAAAAGCGGAGGCTGCGGCTGTGGCTGCGAGGGCTGCGAAAAAAACTGCGCCTACAGAAAGAATGACGAAAAGTAAAATTCTGTAAATTTTTAAATTTAATACTTTACAAATACCTCAAAAGATATTATAATAATAGAGATTTCTATAAATAAACACTATAGGAGGGACAGTAGCGCCGTTTCGACCCTAAAGAGAGCCGGGGCAAGGTGGAAGCCTGGCGGAGCAGGCGGCTGCGAATATCACCCTTTCTGTGGCATACCGAAAGCGGAGCAAGTAGGCTATGACGATTTGTCCATGTTACGGACTCAATGAGAGGATACGGAAATACCGTGTCAATTCAGGTGGTACCACGCTGCTGCGTCCTGTCGGGCGAAGCGGTTTTTTTTATTTTTTTAAGCTTTGAAAGGAGAATTTACCTATGTATGAAAAGGTAAGTACCAACCTCAACTTTGTTGAGAGAGAAAAGGAGATACTGAACTTCTGGAAAGAAAACGATATTTTTTCGGAGTCGGTAAAGGCAAGGGAGAACTGCCCCGTTTTCACATTCTACGACGGACCTCCCACAGCCAACGGCAAACCGCATATAGGTCATATTCTGACAAGAGTTATAAAGGACCTCATTCCACGCTATAAGACTATGAAGGGCTATAAGGTGCTCAGAAAAGCGGGCTGGGACACTCACGGTCTCCCCGTTGAGCTGGAGGTGGAGAAGCAGCTTGGCATAAGCGGCAAGCCCCAGATAGAGGACTACGGCGTTGAGCCCTTTATAAAAAAGTGCAAGGACTCCGTATTCACATATGAGAGCCTTTGGCGCGAGATGAGCGACAGAGTCGGCTTCTGGGCTGATATGGACAACCCCTATGTTACCTATCACAACGACTACATCGAGTCCGTATGGTGGGCAATAAAGAAAATTTGGGACAAGGGACTCCTCTACAAGGGACACAAGATAGTGCCCTACTGCCCGCGCTGCGGCACCGCTCTTTCGTCGCACGAGGTGGCTCAGGGCTACAAGAATGTAAAAGAGACCTCATGTATAGCAAGATTCAAGGTGATAGGCGAGGACAACACATACTTCCTTGCATGGACGACTACACCCTGGACTCTGCCCTCAAATGTTGCGCTTTGCGTAAACAAGCGAGAAAACTATTCAAAGGTAAAGGCTTCGGACGGTCATATATATATAATGGCAGAAGCCCTGCTTGACGACATAGTAAAGGAATACGAGGTAATAGAAACATACACGGGACAGGACCTTGTGGGAATGGACTACGAGCCGTTATTCCCCTACGCTAAGCCCGACAAGAGAGCCTTCTTCGTAACCGAGGACGACTATGTAACTCTTACCGACGGTACGGGTATAGTACACATTGCGCCCGCCTTCGGTGAGGACGATGCGCGCGTAGGCAGACGCTTTGACCTGCCCTTCGTTCAGCTTGTAAACGATCAGGGCTGTTTCACCGACGAGGTGGAGGGTCTTGCGGGAGTATTCGTAAAGGACGGCGACAAGGAGATCTTAAAGCGCCTTGAGGACAGCGGAAAGCTCTACGCGGCTATCCCCTTCGAGCACGACTATCCCTTCTGCTGGAGATGCGACACTCCGCTTCTCTACTATGCAAGAGATACCTGGTTCATAGAAATGACTAAGGTAAGGGACAATCTTTTAAAGAACAACAACACAGTAAACTGGATGCCCGAAAATATAAAGACGGGACGTTTCGGCAACTTCCTTGAAAACGTAATAGACTGGGGACTTTCGAGAGAGAGATACTGGGGCACTCCCCTGCCCATATGGGAATGTAAGTGCGGACACAGGCACGCCATAGGCTCCATAGAGGAATTAAAGAGCATGAGCGACAACTGCCCCGACGACATAGAGCTCCACAAGCCGTATATTGACGCAGTTGAACTCAACTGTCCCGAGTGCGGCAGCAAGATGCACAGAGTGAGCGAGGTCATCGACTGCTGGTTCGACTCGGGCTCCATGCCCTTCGCACAGTGGCACTATCCCTTTGAGAACAAGGAAATATTCGACGAGAACTATCCCGCCGACTTCATTTCCGAGGCTATAGACCAGACAAGAGGCTGGTTCTACACACTCATGGCTATATCCACGCTTATATTTGACAAGAGCCCCTACAAGAATGTAATAGTGCTCGGTCATGTTCAGGACAGAGAGGGCAGAAAGATGTCAAAGCACCTCGGAAACGTCGTTGACCCGTGGAGCGTGCTGGACAATCAGGGCGCAGACGCCGTGAGATGGTATTTCTACGCCAACTCCGCGCCTTGGCTCCCCAACAGATTTGACGACAAGGCTGTGAACGAGTATCAGAGGAAGTTCATGGGTACTCTCTGGAATACCTACGCCTTCTATGTGCTCTACGCCAACATAGACGATTTTGATCCTCTCAAGTACACGCTTGACTATTCAAAGCTTGCGCCTATGGACAAGTGGGTGCTTTCAAAGCTCAATTCGCTTATTAAGTTTGTGGACAAGTCGCTCGACGAATACAAGATAACCGAAGCCGCAAGAGCTATGGCGGACTTCGTGGACGAACTTTCAAACTGGTATGTAAGACGCTCCAGAGAGAGATTCTGGGCAAAGGGCATGGAGCAGGACAAGATAAACGCTTACATGACGCTCTACACCGTGCTTACGAACATGGCTAAGCTTTCGGCGCCCTTCACGCCGTTCATGGCAGAGAGTATTTATCAGAACCTCGTAGCTGGACTTGACAAGAACGCGCTCAAGTCT
>CANRNM010000130.1 GCA_947631975.1 uncultured Clostridia bacterium | reverse complement strand
GCCGACGCCGAGGTGGTTTCCGTGTCCATAAAGGCTCTTATAAACGCAGGCATTAAAAGTTTCAAGGTAGACCTTGGGCACGCTCTTTTTCTGAAGGGCGTTATAGAGGAATCGGGCGTGGACAAAAAAACAGCCGACGCCATACAGAGCAACATCATAAAGAAAAACTATGTGGCTGTAAACGAGCTTGCCGAAGGAATAGCAAACGAAAATATAAAATATATATTGCAGCAGCTTCCTCTGCTCATAGGCGGAAGCGACGTGCTTGAAAATGTGCGTTCAAGGGTAAAAAATCCCGCTTCAATAGAGGCTGTGGAATATCTGAGCGAGCTTTATGGCATACTCTGCGAGCAGGGATTTGAAAAATATATATCCTTCGATATGGGCGTTATAGGCTCTATGGACTACTACACGGGGCTTATATTCAGAGGCTATGCCAAGGGCTCCGGCTCGTCCATACTCGACGGCGGACGCTATGACAACATGGTGGAAAGCTTCGGCGCGCCCATGCCTGCCGTGGGCTTTGCAATAAAGGTAAACGAGCTTATGAAGGCTGTGCCGTCAAAAGAGCTTAAGGGAAGCGATTTTCTCATAGTATATGACAAGTCCGACAGGAGCTTTGCCTTTTCGCTTGCGGATGAGCTCCGCAGAAACGGATACTCGGCAGAGTGCTCGCTTATAGGAAACGATATCGGCAAAAACATTGAATATGCCGTAAACAAAAGCATAAAAAATATAATAAATACAAAGAACAAAGAGCTTATGCTTATAAATACAAAGGATAAAAGCCAAAAAGCCGTTACGGCAGAACAGCTTATCGCAGGGGAGGTAAAATAAAATGGAATATCTTACATTTGCCCTTGCAAAAGGCAGGCTTGCCGAAAAAGCTATGGAGCTTCTCTCGGGAATAGGCATAAGCTGTGATGAGATGAAGGAAAACTCCAGAAAGCTCATATTCACAAATGAGGAACAGAAGCTTAAGTTTTTCCTTGCCAAGGCATCCGATGTGCCTACATATGTTGAAAGCGGTACCGCGGACATAGGGATCGTGGGAAAGGATACATTGCTTGAGGAGGGCAGAAACATATGCGAGGTGCTCGACCTTAAAATGGGAAGGTGCCGTTTTGCCGTTGCGGGCTATAGGAGCATACGGGACAAGCTCGACAATTCCATGGATCTTGTGGTAGCTACCAAATATCCCAACATTGCAAAGGAATACTTCTATCAGAAAAAGCACCAGACAATAGAAATAGTTAAGCTCAACGGAAGCGTGGAGCTTGCGCCTATAGTGGGACTCAGCGACGTTATAGTAGACATTGTGGAGACGGGCTCCACGCTCAAGGCAAACGGCCTTGAGGTGCTGGAGGAGATATGCCCCGTATCGGCAAGAATTGTTGTGAACAGGGTGAGCATGAAGCTGGAGCACGAGAGAATAGCCCATATAATAGAGGGCTTAAGGAAAGCGACGGGTGATGACAAGTGATAAGGATAATAAAATATGACGACAACGAGGGCAAAAAGCTGTTTGAAGCCCTGCTCTCCCGTTCTCAGCTGGAGCATGGGAATGTTCAGGAGATCGTAAACGGCATACTCTCCGACATAAAGACAAGAGGCGACGAAGCCCTCTTTGAGTATACCAAAAAATTTGACAAATACGATGTGAACAAGGACAACATACTTGTAACAAAGGAAGAGACCGAAAAAGCCTTCGGTCTTGTGGACGGCGGGTTTATCGAGATCATAAAGCGCTCTGCCGAAAGAATAAGGAAGTTCCACGAAAAGCAGAAGACAAACAGCTGGCTGGAGCCCGCGCCCAACGGCGAAATGCTCGGACAGCTCATAAGACCGCTCGAAAAGGTGGGCGTGTATGTGCCGGGAGGTAAAGCAGCATACCCCTCAAGCGTTCTTATGAACATAATTCCCGCAAAGGTGGCAGGCGTGAATGAAATAATAATGACTACCCCGCCCTCAAAGGACGGAAGCATAAACCCCACGACCATAGTTGCGGCAAGCATAGCGGGCGTTGACAAGATCTACAAGGCGGGAGGCGCGCAGGCTGTGGCTGCCCTTGCCTTCGGCACGGAAAGCATACCCAAGGTCGACAAGATAGTCGGCCCCGGCAATATATTCGTAGCCCTTGCAAAGAGGAGCGTATACGGCTATGTGAACATAGACTCCGTTGCGGGACCCAGCGAGATACTCATACTTGCCGACGACAGCGCAGACCCCGAATATGTGGCGGCTGATCTGCTCTCTCAGGCGGAGCATGACGAGCTTGCCTCGGCAGTGCTCATAACGGACAGCAGCGAGCTTGCGCAGAAGGTCCGGGCGGAGGTCGAAAAGCAGACGGCTGTGCTCGAAAGAAAGGATATAATAGAAAAATCAATAGAAAACTACGGCGCAATAGTCGTAACCGAAAGCATTGAAAAGGGCTGCGAGCTCTGCAACAGCATAGCTCCGGAGCACATGGAGGTATCGACAAGAGAGCCCTTCTCACTTCTTCCTAGGATAAGAAATGCGGGCGCCATATTTTTGGGACACTACACCCCGGAGCCTTTGGGCGACTATATGGCAGGTCCCAACCATGTGCTCCCCACGGGAGGCACGGCAAGATTTTTCTCGCCCCTTTCTATAGACGACTATATAAAGAAATCCAGCATAATATCCTTCAGCCGCGACGCAATGAAGGCTCTCGGCGAGGACGTTATAAAGTTTGCGGAGGCGGAAGGACTTACGGCGCACGCAAATTCCGTAAGAGTAAGACTTAAGAAATAAAGAGGAGGACAATATATGGACAGGATATCCGTTATTGACAGAAACACTTTTGAAACCAATATACACATTCGTCTTGACCTTGACGGAAGCGGTATGAGCAACATAGACACGGGCATAGGCTTTTTTGACCATATGCTTACGCACGTTGCAAAGCACGGCTTTATGGATATTGACATAAACGCCGACGGCGATCTGGATGTGGACTGCCACCACACTGTGGAGGATATAGGAATAGCTCTCGGCAAAGCCATTGCAAAGGCTCTGGGCGACAAGGAGGGCATAAGGAGATACGGTCAGGCTATAGTGCCTATGGACGAGGCTCTTGTGCTCTGCGCCATAGATTTTTCGGGACGCTCTTATATTAACTTTGACGCAAGGTTCACAATGCAGAGCCTTGGACTTTTTGACACGGAGATGTTCGAGGAGTTTTTCAGAGCTGTTGCGTTCAACTGCGGTATGACGCTTCACATAAAGGTGCTTGAGGGAAAGAACAACCACCACATTGCCGAGGCTATATTCAAGGCGTTCGGCAAGGCTGTTGATATGGCGTCCGAAATAGATGAAAGAATTGAGGGCATATTATCTACAAAGGGAATGTTGGAATAATGATAGCTGTTATAGACTACGGAATGGGAAATCTGAGGAGCGTGCAGAAGGCGCTGGAATTTGTGGGTCAGCAGGCTGTGATAACAGACGACATAAAGGTTATGGAAAGAGCCGACAAGCTGGTGCTGCCGGGCGTTGGCGCCTTCGGCGACGCAATAGATACCATAAGAAAAAGAGGTATAGACAGCGTGATATACGACGCCGTTGAAAAAGGCAAGCCGTTCCTCGGCATATGCCTGGGTATGCAGATGGTATTTGACAAAAGCTACGAATACGGCGAGTACAAGGGACTTGGGCTAATACCGGGCGAAATAAAGCTTCTTCCCGACGATGTGAAAAAGCCCCACATAGGCTGGAACGACCTCAATATAAAAATGCGCTCTCCCCTCTTTGAAAACACGGGAGAAAAGCCCTATGTTTACTTCGTACATTCGTATTATCTGGAAACAGACGCGCCCGTTGTGTCGGCAACGACATTTTACGGCAAGGAGATACAGGTGGCAGTACAGAAGGACAACATATTCGCGCTTCAGTTCCATCCCGAAAAAAGCGGAGATGTGGGACTTGAGATATTAAAGAGCTTCGGAGGATTGTAATATGCAGATATATCCCGCTATAGACATAATAGACGGCAAGGCGGTAAGGCTTTCGCAGGGAAGCTTCGACGACGTAACCGTATTCAACGACGACCCCGCCGACGCGGCAAAGGATTGGGTGGACGCGGGCGCGTCGTACATACACATAGTAGACCTTGACGGCGCAAGATACGGCAAGACATTTGTTACGGATATAATAAGGAATATAAAGAGCAGATATGACATAAATATACAGACGGGCGGCGGAGTGCGCTCCATGGAGGATATAGCCGAAAGAATAGAGGCGGGAGCTTCAAGAGTGATAATAGGCACAGCCGCAGTGAAGAAGCCCGAGCTTGTGAAGGCAGCCGTTAAAAAATACGGAGATAAAATAGCCGTGGGCGTTGACGCCAAGGACGGCATGGCAGCCATACACGGCTGGAAGGAAACAAGCGGCATAACGGCGCTTGAACTCTGCCTTAAAATGAAGGGATACGGCGTAAAAACAATTATTTACACCGACATATCCAAGGACGGCATGATGTCGGGTCCCAACATAGGCGCCACAAAGGAGCTTATAGAAAAAACGGGCATGGATATAATAGCCTCGGGCGGCGTGAGCACTTACGAGGATATCGAAAATGTAAAAAATATAAACGCTTCGGGCGTTATAATAGGAAAGGCGCTCTACAACGGCGCTCTGGATT
>CANRNM010000129.1 GCA_947631975.1 uncultured Clostridia bacterium | reverse complement strand
TATTGTTGCCATAGAACCGGGCGGAGCGCCGGAGATAGGCTCCGAACAGTATAACAAACTTCTTGAAGCTAAAATACCCATTACTATTTACTTTGGGGACTATATTGACAACGGTCCCGAAGATATACAGTCCACAGGTTTCTGGAAAGGTGTAAGAGACGGCGCTCTGGAATTTGCAGAGGCATATAATGCGGCAGGGGGCGACGCAACGGTGGTAGACCTGCCCAAAGAAGGTATAACGGGAAACAGTCACTTTATGTTTCAAGAACTTAACAACAAGGAGATAGCCGAACATATAGAAAAATGGCTTGAGGAAAGAGGATTGAATTAAAGATATAAACGGAGGAACGCATATGAAAAGATTTATTGCTTCCGCTCTGGCGGTCATGCTTGCAACTTCGGCATGCTATGGAGCGGAAATAAACGATAAAAACATATATTCAACGGATATCGGTATTCTTTCACAAGCTGTATCACAGCTTGACAGCAAAGAAAAAGAAAACTTTATAAACGAAAATTTGGATATAAAGCTGCAACATATGTCAACACTTGTTACTTTTGTATCCAATTCTATGTATGAAAATATTCCCGATGAGGTAAAAGCTTCTCTTGATGACGGACTTTCGGCAACAGAGATAAAGGAAGCCATATACCACTCCGCTGCTTACTGCGGTTACACAAGAGCCGAAAAAGTACTTGCACAAGCAGACAAAGCACTTGCGGAACTTGGACAGGATATAACATATGAAAGCCGTATCACTTCAACGGAAAGCAACAGATATACCAACGGTCTTGAGGTGCAAAGATATCTTTTCGGACCGCAGATAGGCACCGTTACGGAGGATATGATCGAGGCTATGAAGCTGCAGACGGTCTATCTTTCGGGTATATGCTTTGGAGATTTTTACAACAGGACAGGCTTGCCCCTTTATACAAGAGAATTTCTGACATTCTGTACCATTGTAGGAAACGGCAACTGCGCAGGTCAGTTAAACGGTCATATAAACGGCAATTTGAATGTGGGACATTCAGCCGATATGCTGAGGGCAGCCGTACTTCTCAATGAAAAATATAACGGCAAGGAAAAGACTGCTCTTGCTTTAAGCGTTATAAACTCATCAAATGGCGAAGCTGCCGCAGAGGTAAAGCCCGAGCCCGAGCCAAGGCAGACAATAAAGCAAAGCTATACAAGTGATTCCGAGGAATTATTGGCTATAAGAGAGCATTTTAAAACAGACGACAAGAACGGATTTATAGATGATAATTTAAGCAAGGACGCGCAAAATCTTATAGAGGAAACTGCGCAGGCTGTTATAGAGGGCAAATCCCTGCCTTCTTCCGAGGATAAAGGCTTACAGCTTCTTATTGATATTTCGGCTATGACGGCACAGGGCGGAAGAGAAAGCGAGATACCTAAAAAATACAAGGAAAACATAGAGGCAGGCAATACATCGGATATGATGCTTGCAGTTCCGCTTTTATGCGTGCCTTATAACGGATTTCCAAGAACGCTCAATATGATGAGCGCAATAAATTCAGCGGCAGCAGAGGTAAATACCGAAGTCGAGGAAAGCAATGATACGGTAATTCAGCTTAAAGTTGGAGAAGCCTATATAAATGTAAACGGCGAAAATATCACGGCTGCACCCTCTGTAATGGTAAACGGCGTTACCTATGCAGACGCCGATGTGCTTTCCGAAGCTCTCGGCACGGATAAAACAGGCGCAGAAGTAATTGACGGAAAAGATATGCTGCCCGTAAGAGCATCAGCGGAGAAGCTTGGGCTTACGGTACTCTGGAATATGGACAGCAGAACAGCCACTATATTGAAGGCTGATAAAATAAACGAAACCTTTGAAAAAGGTCCCGTAAATCCTGTTTCTCCTAAGTTTACGGGAGTATCTTATCTCAACTATCTTACAGACTATGACGAAAACTTGGGTATTCCCTCCTTCGGACTTGTTACATTTGAACCCTGTACAAGAACGGACTGGCACAGTCATGACGGGGGACAGATACTTCTTGTAACGGAAGGTAAGGGCATATTCAAAGCCGAGGGCGAGGAAGCAAGGTATATGCTGCCGGGCGACGTTATACTTATACCTCCCGGAAAGAAGCACATACACTGCGGCGCAGACAACAGCTGGTTCCAGCATATAGCTTTGGGAGTAAATCCCGGTGTAGGCACAACCAACTGGTATGAAAAGGTAAGCGACAGCCAATATGCCGAGATAGCGGAGGAAGCTAAATCCGATACAAGGACAGCAGAGACAAGAGATACCATGTTCCCCAAGGGCGATGTATATACTGCCGAGGGATACAGCGGAACTGTATACAGAAACCTTCTTGTTGCAAACGACAATGTTTACAACTGCCCGGAGGTTTATAACTATACCTTTGAAAAGGGTGCATATACACAGCAGACAAGCAGGGGACAGGTAATAGCCGTTACAAACGGCAGCGGCACCTATGAGGAAGACGGCAAGGCTGCAATCACTCTTAATGCAGGAGATACAATAACGATACAGCCAAATACAAGCTATAAGCTTACCGCCGACAGCGATATATTTGCATTTATATCCTCCTCAAAGGGAGATACAGCCGATAATGACAGTACTGTTGTAACAACAAAGGCAGGCAAAATAAAGGGCAGTATAAATAACGGCGTTTATTCCTATCTGGGAGTTCCCTATGCGGAAGCCAAAGAAATGTTTGTAAAAGCGCAACCCGTCACACCATGGGAGGGCGTATTTGACGCAACAAAGTACGGCAGCACATCTCCACAAGGCGCAATAGCAGGAGGAACAGCCGTAGACGACGGAATTGGCACAAGCAATAACTGTCAGAACCTGAATATATGGACTCCCGGAAACGACAATAAAAAGCGTGCCGTTATGGTATGGCTTCATGGCGGAGGTTTTTCATCGGGCAGCGCAAACGAGGATCAATTCAACGGCGCAAACCTCAGTAAAAAGGAAGATGTAGTAGTCGTAGGCGTAAATCACAGGCTCAATGTTATGGGACATCTTGACCTTTCAGCCTATGGCGAGAAATACAAAAATTCCGAAAATATCGGTATTGTGGATATAGTAGATGCTCTTAAATGGGTAAATGAAAATATAGAGAGCTTCGGCGGCGATCCCGACAATGTTACAATATTCGGCGAATCGGGCGGTGGCGCAAAGGTCCTTGCTCTTATGACAACGCCTTACGCAAAGGGACTTTTCGGCAAGGCTATCGTAGAAAGCGGAGCTACCGAGGGTATGGGCGTTTATTTCACGGATAAGGAAATAAGCGCAGACCTTGGCGCACTTACTCTTGAAAAGCTGGGACTTACACCGCAGACGGTCGACGAAATACAGAAAATGAGTATTCCCGATATACAGAAGGCCTCAGACGAGGCAAAGGCTGAAATAGCCGAAAAATATAAAGTACCCGTATCCATAGGCGAGGGCTATGCCTATGAGTGGGAGCCCGTTATAGACGGTGATTTCCTCCCCACTGACCCCGTTACGGAGGAGGGCTTTGCGGAAGCGGGCAAGGACATTCCTTTGCTCATAGGCAGCAATCTCAACGAATGGTCAATGTTCGTGCCTACGGAACAGCATACGGATATGACATCGGAGGAAAAGGCTGAATACGAAAAGGCTTATCCCAATGAAGACCCCGAAACTGCCATGTATGTAGATACCCTTATAAGAAAGCCTATGCTTAAGATAATGTCGCATAAGGCGGATCAGAACGGCGCAAAGGTATATTCATACCTTTTCACAAAGCAGATAGGCGATCAAGGTTCATATCATACTGCCGAGATACCCTATGTATTTGCAAATGTTGAAAAC
Organism: uncultured Clostridia bacterium; assembly: GCA_947631975.1. Classification (GTDB taxonomy): domain Bacteria; phylum Bacillota; class Clostridia; order Lachnospirales; family CAG-274; genus Gallispira. The sequence goes on along the minus strand of CANRNM010000129.1, from coordinate 839 downwards.
GACAAGCTCTCCGACACCATGAGCGAGGCTTGGGCAAACTTTGCAAAGACGGGAGTCCCCTCTGCAAAGGACCTGCCCCAATGGGAGCCCTACGACAGAGAGAATATGGCGACTATGATACTTGACGACAGCTCATATCTCGCCCATAATCACGATAAAAAGCTTATAGAAATGCTTGAACCCGATTACGAATACTAGGAGGTACAATATGAAAACAAAGATATTTATTTTACTTTCGGCATTTATTCTGCTCATAGGCTGCGCAGTCAATTCAAGCGCTGCCGAAAAAATCGTTATGAAAATAGACGACCCCGTAATGCAGGTGGACGGACAGGATGTGAATATAGATAACGACGGTACGACCCCTGTAATAATAAACGGCAGAACAATGCTTCCCGTAAGGGCGATAGCCGAGGCTCTGGGACTTAATATAGTCTGGAACGAAAGCGACAGGACTGTTACCATAACAACGGCTGCCGAAAATGACAAGGAAGAAAATGCAGAGCCCGAAAAAACGACTGACAAGAAAATACTTGTAGCCTATTATTCCGCTCAGAACCATACAAAGGGCGCAGCCGAAGCCATAGCCGACGAGCTTAAGGCAGATACATTTGTCATAACGCCAAAAGAACCCTATACCGAGGCAGACCTTGACTGGAGAGACGATAACAGCAGAGTAAATGCTGAACACGATGCTCCCGATTCAAGACATATTGAGCTTGAAAGCAATAGCCCCGAAAACTTTGCCGACTACGATGTAGTGTTTGTAGGCTATCCTATATGGTGGGGCAGCGCTTCATGGGTAGTAGATGATTTTATAAAAAATAATGACTTTACGG
>CANRNM010000128.1 GCA_947631975.1 uncultured Clostridia bacterium | reverse complement strand
GTGAGCATATAGCCTATAAAAAACATACCGCCTATATCCTCGTTTATTATACTTCCGTTTCTGCCCCTTCCGCCGAGGGCGCACCTCTCTGCGACAGCCCTGTCCGAAAGAGGTCCCGTGTCGGTGAATATCATGGCGTTATAGGAAGGTATGAGCTGTGAGCGGAGCTTTTCGAGCTTTTTTCTTATAATCACATGATAATCCTCGCCCACTGCGCCCGAGGATATCCTGCCCCTGAGCCTGCCGTCGTTTATGGGCTTATATACCGTGTTGTAAGAAAGCCCTATGCATACTATGCTTTTGGCGTTCGGCATGGTGAGGCGGGGCTCCGTACGCCTTTCAACGCTGTAGCTCACAAAGGGCACGCTCCTGCCTTCAAGCTCGGCTTTAAGCTCCGCAAAGCTTCCCGCATCTCCCGCTCCCGCTATTATATTCTCTTTTTTTGCAAAGGCTTGCATATCCTCATATAAACTCATGGCTTTTCCTCTTGCAGACCGTATTTATTTAATTTTACCACATTTTTGCAAAAAGTAAAATAGCATAAAGCTTATTTTGTTAAATCTATTGATATTTTTAACATATTATTGTATAATAATAAGCAAATTAATTCAGATTTGGAGGACAGAAATATGGCAAAAGGCGGATACGGCGGAATGGGCGGCTTCGGCGGAATGAATATGAACAACATCATGAAGCAGGCTCAAAAAATGCAGAAACAGATGGAACAGGCTCAGCAGGACCTCGAAGCAAAGGAATTTGAAGTAACGAGCGGAGGCGGAGCGATCAAGGTGATAATAACGGGCAAGAAGGTAATAAAGTCTATAGAGATAAGCCCGGATGTGGTAGACCCCGACGATGTTGAAATGCTCCAGGATCTTGTTATGGCAGCTGTGAATGAAGCCATACGCCAAGCGGACGAGGCGGCAACAAGCGCCATGGGCGGCATAGCAGGCGGTCTGGGCGGAGGACTTTTCTAGGAGATAGAGGCTATGAATTACTACGGTGAATCTGTCGCAAAACTTATAGAACATCTTTCAAGGCTCCCGGGCATAGGAGGCAAGTCGGCGCAGAGGCTTGCCTTCCACATAATAAATATGCCCAAGGAGGAAGCCGAGGCGCTTGCCGAGAGCATAACAAAGGCAAAAAATGAAGTGAAATACTGCTCCGTATGCTGTAACCTCACGGACAGCGACCCCTGCGCCGTGTGTTCGAGCGCAAAGCGCAGGCGCGACACCATAATGGTGGTGGAAAACCCCAGAGATATGGCGGCATACGAAAAGACAAAGGGCTATGACGGGCTTTATCACATACTGCACGGCGCAATAGCCATGACAAAGGGCATAGGTCCCGAGGACATAAAGATAAGAGAGCTTGTGAACCGTCTTGACGAGAGCGTGAAGGAGGTCATAATAGCCACCAATCCCACCGTTGAGGGCGATGTAACGGCAGTGTATATAAGCAAGCTGTTAAAACCGCTCGGCATAAAGGTAACGAGGATAGCCAACGGCGTGCCCGTGGGCAGCGACCTTGAATATATAGACGAGGTAACTCTTTCGAGAGCGCTCGAGGGCAGAAGCGAAATGTAGATACGAAAGGAAAACAAAATGAAAGTCATTGAACCATACTACGTTATAGAAGACGAAATAGACGCTCAAAAAATAATGAAAACAATAGAGCGCGCAGGAAGGACCTGCTACAAGAGCGAGCAGAACATTGCCGACGGCAGCGCTGAAAAGTTTATAACGAACATACTCAAAAGAGGTCATGAGTCCGTAATAGAGCACGAGAAAATAACCGTCAGATTTATATGCGACAGGGGCGTTACGCACGAAATGGTAAGGCACAGGATTGCCAGCTATTCGCAGGAAAGCACACGCTACTGCAACTATGCAAACGACAAATTCGGCAGCGAGCTTACATTCATAGACCCCTGCTTCTGGGACAAGAACGACCCCGAGGACAAGGCAAAATACGACATATGGGAAAGAACCATGCAGAACATAGAAAAAGAGTACAACGAGCTTATAGCTCTGGGCGCAAAGCCCGAGGAAGCAAGGAGCATACTTCCCAACAGCCTTAAGACGGAAATAGTCGTAACAATGAATATGCGCTCTTGGCGACATTTCTTCAGAATGAGGACGGCGCCCAACGCTCACCCGCAGATAAGACAGGTGGCAAACGCTCTGCTTGAGGAGTTCAAGGAGAAGCTTCCCGTACTTTTCGGCGATTTGTAATATCAAATGCACGGTCAAAACATTGACATTGCTTCATACCCGCAATTTTTTTAATTTTATATCTTTATTTTGAAATAAATTTGAAGTATAATCAAATTAACAATAAAATACTTAAGGAGGCGTATTATTTTGAAATCAAGGACTTTAGGCAAAAAGGCGATAGGAATGTTCCTCTCGGCAGTGATGCTCGCTTCTGTGTGCATAGGCTTCAACGGCTATGCCGTTACGGCGGAAGAAAGCGTTGTATCCTCCGCCGCAGCGGGAGTTGCCATAACGGAAAGCTCGGGCTGGCACGAGAGCGCTTATGTAAAGTGGAGCTCATATACGGGCGCAGAGGGCTACAATGTATATGTAAAGCCCGAGGGCGGAGAATATACAAAGCTTGACGATATGCTTGTGAGAGAATACAAGACATATTTCAGAGCGGACGCTCTGGGACTTGCCGCAGGCAATTACATAATGAAGGTAGTTCCCGTTGTTTCGGGCGCAGAGGACGCTTCTGCGGCTGCGGAAACGACCGCTCTCACAGTTGACAGCTACCTCAGAGAAGGCTTCGCATTCTCCGATGAGTCCCCCGCAAAGTACACTACGGGCGCTTATAATAAGGACGGCACATTGAAGTCGGACGCAGTTGTGCTCTATGTTACCGACGCCAACAGAGACAGCGTTACAATAAACGGCGACACCTCAAAAGGCGTGGGCTTAAGCGAAATAGTATCAAAGAAAAAGGATACAGTTCCTCTTGCTATAAGGATCATAGGCAGAGTCAGAAGACCCGACAATATAAATGCCGACTACACATTGAGGCTTCAAGACAAGCAGAATGTTACATTTGAGGGTGTTGGTGATGACGCAACTCTCTACGGCTGGGGACTTTCCATAAAGAGAACACAGAACATGGAATTCAGAAACTTTGCCGTAATGTGGCACTGTCAGGGCACTGACGGCGACGCTCTTTCATTTGATACCGAAAACAAGAATGTATTTATACATAATATGGACTTCTACTATGGCGCCCCCGGCGAAGACGAAGATCAGAAGAAGGGCGACGGCACCGTTGATATGAAGCATATGACTGACTATGTAACGATCTCCTACAACCATTTCTATGACACGGGAAAGTCCACTTTCTCGGGCGGTCAGTGGGAGCTTGACAACAAGTCAGACCCAAAAGCAAAGGTAAATGTTACATATCATCACAACTGGTTCGACCACTCCGATTCGCGCCATCCAAGGTGCGTAGTGGGCAACACCCATGTATACAACAACTATTATGAGGGCAACGGCTACGGCGCTGCGGCATGCGAAAACGCTTCCGTATTCGTTGAAAGCAACTACTTTGAAAACTGTGAGATGCCCATGATGATAGGTTCGCAGGGAAGTGACGCCTACAGAGGCAAGGATCCCGAAAGCGGCAAGGGTATTTACAGCGGAAGCAAGAACCTTTCAAATCAGGACGGCGGTATGATTAAGGAATACGGCAACTATATGACGGGTCAGGGCACATTCTTCAATCAGGACAATTGTGAAGAGAGCGGTCAGATAGATGCTTACACCGTTAAGTCAAGAGATGAAAAAATACCTTCAAGTGTAACTGCATTGAAGGGCGGATGGGCTTATAATAACTTTGATACAGACCCGACCTTCTATTCATACACTCCCGACAAAACGGAGGATGTAAAGGCAAATGTAACGGCAGGCGCAGGCAGAATGAACGGCGGCGACCTCAAATGGACATTCACGGACAAGGACATAAATAACGGCGGCATAATAAAAGAACTTCAAGACAGCGTAATGAACTATTCAAACGACCTTGTAAACGCAGGCGGCAAAACTGCGGAAGGCACAGAGCCCACGACTGCAGAGCCGACTCCCGAGGTTACAACCGATGCTCCAAAGGAAGGACAGCTTAAGGACGACATAGTATTCGACCTTTCAAAGCTCTCTACCGACAAAACGGCAGACTACTGGATAGGCGAAAAAGTAAACTCGGGCACAGGCAAAAACACTTATTACTCGGACGACGGATATTCATACGAAATAGAAGGATATTATTCAAGCGAAAATAACCCGCTTGTTTCCGCTACGAAAAAGGCTCCCAACGGCATAGACGAAATACCCGATACGGGTTGCTTCATATATGTCAAGGCTCCCGGTAACGGTGTTATGACTACAGCCATAAGAACAGGCGGCAACAAGATGTCCTATGTAATAAACGATAAGGGCAATACCTTAAAAACAGTGGACAATATAGGTCAGGGAAAACCAAACAGATTTGATGTTGTCAGATTTGATGTTGAGGAAGGCAGCGGCTACTATATCTACACCGCAGGTTCAAGGATAAGAATAGCCTACCTCGGCTTCACGGCAGGCGGACAAGGCGGAACCGAGCCCGAACCCGATCAGCCCGAGCCGGAAGATCCCAACTGGGGCGACGCAGACGGCAACGAGACCGTTGATGTGAAGGATGTC
>CANRNM010000127.1 GCA_947631975.1 uncultured Clostridia bacterium | reverse complement strand
CGGACTTCAAAGAAGCAACAAAGCGCATACAGGAGAAAGTTAAAAGGTATTACCTGCAGCATCAAACTGAGATTGGCGAATATGACAGTCAGGAGTATATATTGGATTTTTGTGTACTCAGTGATTTTGTTAATGAGTTTATATAAATCATAAATTTAAACAATAACCCCGATAAGGACTTATTTATCGGGGATTTTTATACTTAATTTCAAGTGGTCTGTTTTATTGAACAGAATTGTTTATATTGAAAAATTAATGCTGTTTTTGTATAATGGAAATGCAGACAGAGATGAAACGGAATTTATAGGGAGGATTAAATAAATAAATGAATGAATATATTAATTTAAGATTAGATAATATTGATAAAGAACATATTTGTTGTGCAATAGGAGATAAAAAACAAAAGGTTTAACGGAGAGCTATAATGGACGGAAGGATAACTGTTAAATATTTGCAGAATTATATAAAGCAAAAGGACTATGACCCCAATTTATTAGAGGACTACTTTTTTAAATTATCCGAAGAGGTAGGAGAGCTTGCGCGCGCAATGCGTAAAGGGTCAAAGGCAGAGAATTACGAAAATATCAAAGGAACAATAGATGAAGAATTGTGGGATGTGATATATTATGCAATAGCTATTGCCAACATATATGATATTGATATGGAACAGGCAATTAAGGCAAAAGAGAAATTAAATCAAGTCAAATATCCGACATCCGTTGTGTTTGAAGAAAACAGATGATCTAAGGATGCTTATACGGGCTGACAATGCATTTACATTTTGGCATTGAATATAAAGCTTAAGATTTCAAATTGGCGCAAAAGGTTAAAATGCAGGCGTAAACAACATACACTTTTCCACAAAACTGTGGTAAAATTATATAATAAAGAATATTATCTGCAATGAAAGGAGTAATTTTTATGTCAATATATTATATGTATGAATTTGCCGCAGGCGACGACATTGATGCGGATCTAAACTTAGATTTTATGTCGGACATAATGGGCACGGAATTTGAGACTGCCGAGGAAGCAGAGGCGGCACTTGCAAATATCTACATAAACGGTCAAAGCCTTGCGGGCAAGAGCATGAAAGAAGGCGTGAATATGTTAAGAGAAAGTCTTGATGTTTCAAGCCTAAATACCGCTATGCGTATTGACAGGAGAGGTTATTTTGTACCTATAAGCACCGACAAATACATAAGCCTTCGCTATGCCCACAACTCTCAGGCAGAAATAGAATTGACGGATGAGCTTAAAGCGGAAAAGGCTCGGAGGGACAATGAGCTTATAGAATATATAAACAATGTGCGTGTTCCTTCGGACAACAGTATTATAAAGGTGAGCGAAAATGCCGACGCTCACGAATACATAAAAAATGTAACGGGCGTTGAAAGCCTTGACGATGAGAATTTGCAGTCGGCGCTTGACAGTATTTATATAGACGGACACAACCTTACGGAAACATTGGGCGAGGATGCCAATATAGATGATTACGCGCAGGCTGTGAGAAAGGCTCTTGATGTTAAGAGCAATTCTTTTGTTACGGTGATGAAGAAAAACAATCTTTTTTCGGAGCCTACGGCAGTGCTGCCCGTGCTTGACAATTATTATCTCGTGGAATCAAAAAAGAAAATAGGCAGTACTATGGGTTATGTAAAGAATTACAGAAATTCTATGCATAATGAAGCCCAAGTCGCAGAAGAGGATTTCTGGAGAAAACGCTGTCTGGACGAAAAAATATTTTTTGAATCGCTTTTTAATGATAAGTCCGACCCCACTATTCTTGCGGATACAGACCTTTGGAGAACCCGCGCGGATATTGTAAATATGCCAGCCGACAAGGTTGCAGCCATAGACCCATGGAGAATGAACGGCAGTAATTTCTGCGAAGCCGTTAAAAGACTTTTTGACAACATAATGGTTAACTTTGTTACAGACAGGACGCCCGAAAACCTCTGTTATGCCTATATGCTGACAAGGATAAACCCCAAGACGGGCAAAAACTTCACCTTTGATGAAATACTGGAGGACACCTCCGCCGATATGTACAGACAAAAGGCTTTGGCAGGCAAGGATTTCTGTGAAATTTTCTCAAAGGTGCCTTCGTCCGAAAATGATGCGCAGGCAAATATAGACCACTTCAACAATGTTACTTATCCCACACTGCTTAATATGACAAAAAAACTTTTTGAGGTAAGTCCTACCCTCGGGGACATAAGCGACAGGGACTCTATACGCAAGGACACTCTTTCTCTCGAGAAATACAGGATATTCCACGACTGTTTACAGCAGACGGAAAAGAATTCAAACCTTAAAAACTTTATAAACAACGGCGCGGGCATGGCTACGGCAGGAACTTTTGCCACATCGTTCAGGCTTAACTATCTGGCGAGCGATAACTACAAGGACAATGTCATACCTAACGGACCAAATATGCAGGTGGGTCATGCTGCCATCATGCAGGATCTCATCGACAACATGGGCTTTGACGCCATAAGCGGAGTGCCTTTAGGCGCTGTGAACGGAGAGGCGAACGACGCTATCAACACATATATGGCATCGCTTGATGTAATGGCATCGTATCTTAAAAAGGACGATATAGTCAACTGCATAAACGGCATGCCGAACGCTTTGGACGAACAGCTGAACGAGGAAGATAAAAAGAAGGATATGGAAGTAATAATAAACGGTTTCAAGGAGGCAAAAATAATACCTGCCGAGGATATCGTTACAAACGCCATACTCAATTATTCTCCGCCCGAAGCAAGCATAAATGCAAAGGGCGTGCCGAACATACAGCTTAAAAAACTGCAGAACTTCTATATGGACATTCCGGCCGCAAAGGGCAACTTGCCGGGTGTGCCCGATGCGGTAAAAAACTGTGATGGTCTTCGCATGAGCATTTTAAACGAGCTTACGAGCTGTCCCGTTACAAAGGATACGGACAAAAGTATGTTTAACGCCGCTTTTGAAAAGGTGTATATCAACACAACGCCGTTGAAGGAATACTACAACATTCAGGGAGATGTGGACTACGACACCGTAAAGAGAATCGAAAAAGACCTTACGGAAAAGGTGCTTAAAAGCGTTGAAAACAACGGTCCCGAATTTGTGTCCATAAAGTACGGCAAAAACGACTTCAGGGCTGTAAATGTAACGCCCGATTCATTTTTAAGAGAGCGCGAGCCTCAGAAGGATAAATTCAAAAGCGAAGAAGAATACAACAACGCCTTGAAAAAATATCAGCTCAATACCTATGAATATGACAGGAACGAAAAAAGAAACGCGGTATTAAAAAACGGAAACGAGACAGCTGCGGCATATGCTAAACTCATAAGCGCAACGGCAAACTACAACGAGCTTAAGGAATGTTCGGAGCTTCTGGCTTCAAGAGGCGTTAAGGCTCCCGGAGCATATATAGACGCGCTTGCCGTGCAGTCCCTTGCCGCAGAAAAAAATTATGAGGGGCTTATAAAGACATTTATGGGTACGGAAAATGTTTCGGATGCCCTCAATATGGCAGACAGGCTCATCATAAACGGAAAAGCTATCTCGGAAAATCCCGCCTTCAAGGGCGCTTCGGATGAGAGCAAGAAAATAGAGGCTATGGGAAGCATTATCAAAAAGGCGTTTGAGGATAATTTATCGCCCGACGGCTGGGTAAAGCCAATTATGATGGTAAACGACAAGGGCGATAAGGAGCCTGTGAAGTTTACATTGACAGAGCCGCAGAAGCCCCAGCCCGTAGAACAGCTCAAGGGCGTTTCGAGGATGTTCTCCCTGCCCTCTACGAGGACTGCTGCCGACAGAGCTTATGACGATTATCTGAAGGCTATGGACAGCTATAAAAGCGCCGAAGCATTTATGGACAGAATAAAGGCGTACAATGTGGAGGCAGACCTTATGAGGACGGATTATGTGAGGAGGAGCAGAAGCACGGAGCCTGCCGCAAAGGTCATGAACATAAATGAGATTGAGCAGGAAGCGCACCATGTAAAGGTTAAAGAGCTTACTGAATTCAACCACGAAAAGACCATGCACTCTCCCGAGCTTCACGCCGATATGGGTATGAAATAGGGGCTGAAATATAGAAATAAAGCTAAAATTAAGGAGAAAAAAATATGGCGTTTCAATTAAAAAATGTTGTGCCATGGGGAAGAAATCTTGCGGAATACAGACTTATGTTTGAGCTTAGCGACGAGGATATGAAAAAGCGCATTGCGGGATTCGGAGACGGTCCCGCAAGCTTTAATTATGAGGCGACCGAGCAGGGATATAACATAACCTCTTTTGACCCCATATATCAATTTTCAACGGAAGAGCTGCGCGGACGCATTGATGAAGTACGGACGGTCGTTATGCGGCAGATGAGCGAAAACAAGGAAAACTACGTATGGACGAATATTAAAAATTTGGACGAGCTGGAAAACACAAGAATGTCTGCAATGAAGCTTTTTCTGGCGGATTACGACAAAGGCAGAGCCGAGAAGAGGTATATTTATCATGAATTGCCCGAAAGACTGCCCTATAAAGACGGCAGCTTTGATATTGGCTTAAGCTCGCATTTTTTGTTGATGTATACAATGCTTGGATATGATTTTCATATAAGCGCAATGACGGAAATGCTGAGGGTATGCAGGGAGATAAGGATATTCCCCATTGTGGACTTGGATGCGAACAATACGGAATTGATAACGGATGTTATTAATTATTTCAAGTCGGGATATGATGTGGAGATAAGAAAGACAAGGTATGAGTTCCAAAAGGGTGATAATAAGCTGTTGATAATAAGGAATTGAGGGGCGGGCGAGCAATGCTCGCCCCTACAAGTGGTTAGCTAACGTATCGGTTTGTAGGGGCGTGCCTCGGTTGCATGG
>CANRNM010000126.1 GCA_947631975.1 uncultured Clostridia bacterium | reverse complement strand
AAGCATATTTATGCCGGACGACGCCTTGTCAAAGTTTTCGGAACCTATTATTTTTTCTCCCTTGGAGTTGAGAAGGGCAATTTCCTTTATTGTCTTGAAATCGCTTTTGAGAAGGGAGTTGTAGAGATTGGTTATCTCCATGCTTATTACGGTTATGCCCATAAATTGGCTGTTCACCATGATGGGTGTAACATAGTCGATCTTCTGCTTTCCCGTAACGGAGCCCGTTATAACGCCCGTCCAGAGGGGCGCCTTTGTGTTTTTGCAGTCTATGTACCACTGTTCCTTTCTTTGATCCTCGTATGTATCGCCGTAGTTTTGCTTTGTGCCGTCTATTACAAGTCCGTTTTCCGTTACAATGAATATATCCAGATTGTCCAGATCATTTTCGTCGTACTCCGAATATGTATTTATATACTCCCTCACATCGGATATATTGTTTATCTCGTCTATGGCCTCGGGGGTCTTTCCTCCGCCGAAGCCCACGCCGTAGGAGATGTCCACGGGCTCCGAATAGTAGTCGGTGTAGAGCATCTGCACAAAGTTAGCAGTGCTTTTTCCCAAATCCTCGCAGGTGCTGAAGTTGTGCTCTATAATGCTCAGGCAGGACTGTCCCACATCGTTCGCATAGCCCGACATGGCGTTTAAAAGCGACTGCGATGTTTCCTTTTCAAATGCCGAATTTATTTTCTCGTTGTCGGAGAGTATTATCCTGTTCTGCGCCACCATAAGCACTATTGATATTATGGTGAACAAAAGTATTGCCGACATAAGAGAAAGAACTATAACCTCTTTGATTTTGCTTCCTATTGATTTCATATCCTCACCTGCTGAAAATAATGCTGCCGTTTAAATCGGTTATTTTTTTAAGCGCCATAGTTATTTTAAAACCGTTGTGGCAGTAAGTTATTTTTTCTTTGTCAAAGCTTAGGCTCTCCAAATCAGAGCCCTCCACTGAAAGTATTTTGTCGGCGTAAAGCCGTTTGTTTTCATAAACAAAAAAAGCGCCGCTGTGCATATATCTTGCCCTTATTTTTCTGTCGATATCGTCTATACCGTCCGAGGGCAGTATTTCATAGTCCTTGTACAGCATAGTCCTGCGGTATATACCGTCCGTTACGGTATATTTTGCTTTCTTCTCTCCCGTAAGATATCTATAGAGCCCGTCGAGAAGTTCGGGGATATGGTCCTCGGTCATATTGAGAACCTCGAGGGAATTTTCATTTCCTTCAAGCTTTACCGTTACATCCTCTATCACATCGCCCAGGTCTATATGCTCGTTTATTTTGTGCAGACAGATCTTAGTCTCCTTTTCGCCGAGCATAACGCTCCACAGATGGGGCTGATGTCCTCTGTTGGTGTGCAGGTCGCCGGGGTGTATGTTGTAAAAATCCATGTGCGAAAGTATTTCGTTGTTGAGTATGAAGGGGCAGGCGTTTACAATGAAGCACCTTGCATCCTTTATTTCCTTTATTCTCTCTGCAAGCTCCGCCTTTGTGCCTATTATTTCAAGCCTTAAGCTTTGCCCGTATTTTTTTTCGGCTTCGTACACATCATCGCAGAGCCTTGACCTCGGCGCCAGAAAATATTTCACATTATATCTTTCATCCTGCATAAGAGCGTCAAGCGCCCTTGTGCCGTAGCCGAGAAAACCGACATCTATTCTCTCCATTGCAATTCTCCGTTTTTAATTCATTGAATTCATATACCTTATAAATTTTGTCTGAAAAATGTCGCGGTATCTTCTGCCTATAGGCACCCTTATGCCGTTTTGCAGAGTTATCTCCGTCCTTGAAAATTCATCCACATATTTCAGATTTACTATGTAGCTGTTGTGGCATCTGCAGAAGTCCTCTCCCTGGAGCTTCTGCTCTATTTCAGCCAACGTCTGGCGGAAGGCGGTCTTTCTTCCCTCCGTGTGTATGTATAGATTGTGTCCTATTACCTCGATATAAATTATATCGCTCGTATTTATTGTGTATGACTTGCTTTTGAAGTTGAGCACAAGCTGCGAGGAGCTGTGGTTTATCCTTATGTCGGCTGATATTGCGCTGTAGAGCATATTAAATTCCACAGGCTTTATAATAAAATGTATGGGCTGTATGCTGTAGCCGTATTTAAGATAGCCCTCGTGAGAGCTTACGAATATGATGCTTGTCATGTCGTTTTTTCTGCGCATATCCTGAGCCATATCTATACCCGTTTTGCCCGTAAGCTCAATGTCGAGTATTATAAGGTCGAAGCTGTTTCCCGTGTCCATTGCGGTCTCCAGAGTCTCCGCGCTGCCAAAAGGAGTTATGCTGTGTTCTATATTCATGAAGTCAAGCACTTCCTTGCAGAGCGAGCACAGCTCCTCTCTTATTATGGTTTCGTCGTCGCATACCGCTACATTATACATTGTATTGTCCTCCTATTTTTTTATATTTATCGGGGGGGGTAAATTCTTGAGCGAAGTTTGTACCCTGAATACTCCGTTGCCGTAGTTTATGTCTATAAGACTGTCATATTTCTTGGCGATTATGTTCATCTGTTTTATTCCGAAGCCGTGGTCGGCTTTGTTTATCTTTGTGGTCTCAAATATGCTGTTGTCGGGATCGGATACCCTCACATTTCCGCTGTATGAATTTTTACAGCTTATGTTGAGATAGCCCTTAGTGAGCCTTGCGTTAAATTCTATAAATCGTTTCTTGCCCTTGGGCATATGCGAGCAGGCTTCCACGGAATTGTCCAGCATATTTATTATGAGCGAGCATAGGTCGGAATCAGCTATTTTCAGATCGTTGGGAACATATATATTTGTTCTGAACGTTATGTTCTGCGCCTTGGCTTTCTCGGCAGAGCGCTGTACTATGGCGTTTATTGTGAAGTTCTCCGCATAGCTAGACGACTGGAGCTCCGATAGGCTGTTGTTCAGCTTTTCTATATATTCTCCGAGCTCCGCCGTCTTGCCCTGCCTATACATAAGCTCCATGGCTATGATGTTGTTTTTCCACTCATGGCGCATTGCCGAGGTCTGCTGTATGTTCTGCAATATGGATTCGTAGTTTTTGGTTACAAGCCGGTTCTGCAAGCTCAATACTTCCGTAGTCGCCATAAGCCGGGCATATTTTCCCATATTGTAGACATATGTCGACAGGAAGCTTACAAAGAGCAGATAGAGCGAAAAGTAATATGTAAAATTGCCGTATAAAAGCGAGCCGGGAAGACCGCTTATTATACTTCTCATCCATTCGGGCACATATATGCCCCTTGCCACACATACAAGATAATACACCGCAAATACGGCAAATGCCGTCAGATTTATGAAGATGAAATATCTTATAAAGGTTTTTTTCACATTCAGAGCTATATATATTATTATGAGTATTATTATAAAAGCAAGCGTATATTTTGCGGATAATATGCTGCTTATTCTTTCGGGCAGAAACAAAAAGCCCTGCGCTGTGGATATGCTGTTCACCGCAAAACCAAGAGAGGCAATGGCGGGTACTATAAGAGTATAGTCGGGGGATTCTGCCAATATATTGAAAAAAAACAGTCCGCTCAATATAACGAATATGAATGAGCATATGCCCGCGGGTATGGCATAGTGATTTGCAAAGCCGGTTATATTTCTGCTCATGGTCTTAAGCTCCGTTTTGTCGAAGGTTACGGTGCCGTTCACTTCGTCATATACGGCTGCGTCTCTGCCGTGCAGAAATTCATCGCTTGAATACCGCGTGAATGTATGTATAAAAATTGTGGTACCCACACACACCAGCGTAAAAACGATAAGACATATGAGTTCCCGCCTGTTCATCATATAGGGGACCCCTTTCGTTAAAAAAATTCTCTATTCTATTCTATCATAATTATTCATTTCAAACAAGTACAATAAATTAAAAATGAATTAAAAAGTCGTAAACAGTCAATTTGACGGCATAAACAACTGAACATTTTTATGCGGATATGTGGTATTATTAGTATATAAAGTACTATGGGAAATTAAGGACAGGAGGTAATAAAATGGCAGGCAGTATCAATTTTGGGGAATCCAGGGGCGCAATACATAATTACGCCGTCGGAGCGGATGCCGCATGGGAGGCAAAACAGCACAACCTTGTTATGGCTCTTGACAATGTCATCAATCTTGGCAGAGATGGAGTAAGAGGCGAAAGGTTTGGCTTTGCCGCAAATTCCGCTGATGACGAAAAGAAGGTATTGGGTCTTCTTACGGGTTATCTCAGATACAAGGGCTTTTCTGACGACGATATTTTTGCGCCCGTGGGCGGGGGTTCAAGGCTTGCGGAATTTCAGCGTCAAGGTTCTATAGTCGATAAGCGTTCCGAGACCATAACGGAATTTTGTCAGATATTTACGGGTCGTATGGCAGGAGAAAAGGCCAGGGCTCTCATAGCTATAGCAAAGAGCATGGGCGAATATCCCGTTGAAATGCCCGACCTCTCACAGGAAATGGATTCAAGGCAGTTCAGCAATTATGTTGACAGAGCTCGCATAAACGGTTTGATAGCCGACAGCGTTTCGGCTATGTTCTTCTCTCCCGAGCAATATAACGAATCTCCCAATGAGATACACTTTAACGAAACTATAATGAACAACGTATGGCGCAGACTGCATGTTGACGACATAGAAGCCTTCAACAAAAGCGCCGACTACGCCAAAATACACCGCAGCATGGCAGCCGTTGCCGAGGGCTTCAATGAAATAGCCAAAAGCGAGCACTTTGCGGATGCAGAAGCCATTGCGGACGAAAACCTTGCAAAAAGTAAAAATGTTGCCGCAGCTCTTAATTATGTGGATAAATTCGGCGAATACAATATGACCGATGTGGCAATGGAGAATACCGACGGCAGATATAACAGCAGCGCAAAATGCAGTGCCAAGAATCTTACTCCGGAATTTGTTTCGGAGTTCGATATTGACGAGGCTTCCGTTGAAAACAATGCCGATGAACTCAACGCCGCCTTCAAGGGCAATGACG
>CANRNM010000125.1 GCA_947631975.1 uncultured Clostridia bacterium | reverse complement strand
CAGACTGTCGAAAAAGTACCTTTATACAAATAAAACCCTTCCGTCAATCCTTTCGGATTGACACCTTCCCTTAGCCCTATCGGGCTAAAGGACGGCTTATAATGTTTCTATTCCTAACAGTAAACTTATTTTGCCCGAAGGGCACAACACTATAAGGCGTCCTTGCGAAGCAGGGAAGCTGTCAGCTGTAAAGCTGACTGAAGGGTCAAAAAATATTTTATCAACACGCAGGGGCGTGCATTGCACGCCCTCATCTCATTTAGCAGGAGGAAACTATGTTTTTTGACACTCACGCGCACTATGACGATGAAAAATTTGACGGCGTAAGGGACACTCTTATAGAAGAGATGCACTCAAACGGCGTGGACTTTATCATAAACGCGGGCTCCGATGTGCCGAGCACCAAAGTAAGCATTGAGCTTGCCGAGAAATACGGCTTTATTTACGCCGCAGCAGGGGTACACCCTCACGAGGCGGGCAGCATGACAGAGAACGACCTTGACTTTATACGCCGCTGCTGCGCCCATGAAAAGGTGGTCGCCGTGGGCGAGATAGGTCTTGACTATCACTATGACTTTTCGCCCCGCGAAAGCCAGCGCTATTGGTTTGAAAGCCAGCTGGAGCTTGCCCGCGAGCTTAATATGCCCGTCGTGATACATTCAAGGGAGGCTGCTCGGGATACATTTGACATTATAGAAAAAAGCGGTGTAAGAAGGGGCACCATCCATGCCTACAGCGGAAGCGTCGAGATGGCGCGCGATTATATCGACATGGGATTTTATATAGGCGTGGGCGGTGTAGTAACGTTCAAAAACGCCAAAAAATTGATTGATGTGGTGGAGTTTTTGCCCTTGGAGCGTATTTTGCTCGAAACAGATTCGCCATATCTATCTCCCGTGCCTGTGAGGGGCACTGTCAATAACTCACAAAATCTTAAATATATAGCAGAGAAAATTAGTGAAATTAAACAAATACCCTATACCGAAGTATGCTCTGTCACCTCAAAAAATGCAGAAGTCGCATTTTTGGAGAAAAAAGTTGTTGCATAAGTGTTACGAATGTGTTAAGATAGATATTGTAAGAATTGTAATAATTTTATGCGCGTGGTTACGCATATGGGGGTTTACGATTCTTACCGATGGTTTTTTTATAAAAATCATTCAAAAAAGTAACTTGAAACAACCAATGAGGAGCGTTGACCCGGTTAAGTGGGAAAAACGGGGTCAGGCAATTTTGTTAAAAATCTTTTAAATATTTGCAAAATTGTTAAGCTCTCGGATGGGAGGATATTATGTTTAAAAATTTTGCAAGGTTTGCGGTCATGCTTACTGTATGCACCACGGCTCTTACTACTACAGCCTTTGCCGCAGACAATGCGTTTCTGGAGGGAACTGCCAATAAGTACAACGCAGTTACCAAGAATGAAGTTGTTTATTATCAGACTAACGATGTAGACAAGACAGCCGAAAAGAGCGAAGTGAAGGTAAGCAGTAAGGAAGTACCTTATTCTACATTCACCGAGAAATCGGACTCGCTCACAAAGGGCACAACACAGGTTTCGCAGAAGGGCGTTAACGGCATCAACAAAGTTACAGAGGTGATCAAGTACGTAAACGGCGAGGTCGCAGATGTAAGCGTTGCTGAGGAGGTTATTTCGGAGCCCGTAGACGAAATCATTTTGGAGGGTACAAAGGAAGAAGAGATATATAGCTTCGGCTATGATATGCCTTCGTTCGACACTATTCAGTATTCAAAGGTACTTACCATGGATGCTACCGCATACTGTCCCTGTAAGATATGCTGCGGCTCTAATGCCAATGGTATCACTGCAAGCGGTATGAGGGCAGGCTACGGCGTGGCTGCGGTTGACAAGAGAGTTATTCCTCTCGGCACAAAACTTTATGTCGAGGGCTATGGCTACTGTATAGCTGCGGATACGGGCGGAGCCATAAAGGGCAATAGGATCGACCTTTGCTATAACTCGCACCAGGAGGCTCTTAATTCGGGCTACGGACATGTAAATGTCAGAGTCTATGTTTTAGACTAATTATAAATGATATATGCATGAAAAGACCGCTGAAAGGCGGTCTTTTTTTGTCTTTTTATAAAAGAAAAGAAAATTTTTTATGAAATATATGTTTTTTAATATTATTTTTTATTAAAAAAGCACATAAAATTTTTACTAAACGATTTTATAATAAATGTTTTTTTAATCTTCTTTTTGCGCACAAAAAGAAGCAAAAAGCGTGGGGTGCTTTCGAGGCACCCCACACCCCCACGACTTTTGTGCCCGTTATGTATGTGGAATTAATACCGCACAAAAGAGTCGTTACTGTGCGAGCTATTTGCTCCCTGCCCCTGCGGGGCAGACTAGCAGCTCGCACCTCACCTTTTTATTATATAAAGTAAATTAATGGATGTCTGCGAGGTTTCGCAGCTTGTCTGCCCTTTAGGGCAGGCTGCGGAGAGCGAAACCCAAACACACCTTTACGCAACGAAGGTTAGGAAGTCCGTTAGTTAGCGGGCGTAAAGGTCGTTAGGGGTATGGGGCGAATCGAAACGCCCCATGCTTTTTTTGTTTCTTTTTTTTGCGAAAAAAAAGAAAGATAAAAAATTTTAATTTAATTTTTTAAAATCAAAAAACAAAACATTTTTTCTGTTTTTGCTCTTAAAAATAATAGTAATAAAATTCATTTTAGTTGTATTTAAAAAGAAAATATTAAAAAATTGAAAAAATATCTTTTTTGAACGGTCGTAGTGCCCTACAAATTCTATTGACTTTTTGTTCCAAATAGTATATACTTTGATTATCAAATTAAATTGGGAGGCATTGGCTTATGGAAAGTACAATGAACATACTCAACAGGCTTATAAGCGGTGCTTTTAACGATATTTCAAGGCGCGAGCTTCTTGCAATAAGAAGCGGCGGCTTTGAGGACGTATCGGTGAACGAGGCGCACACGGTAGACGCCATAGGCATTTATATGCCCAAAACAATGTCATATGTGGCGGACAAGCTGGATATAACTCTGGGAACGCTCACCGTTTCCATAAACCACCTTGTCAAGAAGGGCTATGTGAATAAGGTCAGGAGCGAAACGGACAAGCGCGTGTTTATGCTGAGCCTCACAGAGAGGGGCAAGGAGCTTTTCAGAACGCATCAGAGGTTCCATTTTGAGCTTGTGCGCTCGCTTATAATGGATATGAGCGACTATGAGGCGGATATGTTCATAGAGGCTCTTTCAAGTCTGAATAAATTTCTTAAGGGTATGCCCCTTATAAGCGAACAACGATAAAAGGAGAACAACATGTATAATACAGGTATTATGGCTGTGGAGTGCTACGCCCCCGAAAGAGCCGTTACAAACGACGACCTTGCAAAGCTTGTGGATACCAGCGACGAGTGGATATATTCCCGCACGGGCATAAAGTCAAGGCATGTATCTACGGGCGAGAACACATCGCAGATGTGCATAAAGGTGGCGGAGAGGCTTCTTGAAAAAACGGGAGTAAAGCCCGAGGAGCTCGACCTCATAATAGTAGCCACCATCACCCCCGACTTTGCAACGCCCAGCACGGCTTGCCTTGTTCAGGGAGCGATAGGCGCGGACAACGCGGCGGCTTTCGATGTGAGCGCGGCTTGCAGCGGTTTTATTTATTCGCTGAGCATAGCGGATAAGTTCATAAAGGCGGGAGAGTACAAAAAGGCTCTCGTAATAGGCGCGGAGACGCTTTCAAAATATGTGGACTGGCAGGACAGGACCACCTGCGTGCTCTTCGGCGACGGCGCGGGAGGCGCCATAGTCGAGGCGAGAGAGCGGGGAGGCATTATCGCCGATGTGCTCCACGCCAAGGGCTCCGACGGAATGAAGCTGACAGGCTGTGAAAAAAAGGTGAGAAACTTCCTTTCCTCACCCGAGCCCGACCGGCATTATTTCATAATGGACGGCAAGGCGATATTCAATTTTGCCACTAAGGTGATACCGCAGAGCATAAACATAATTACTCAAAAAAGCGGAGTCAGCCTTGACGATGTGAAATATATAGTTCCTCATCAGGCAAATTACCGCATTATAGAGTTTGCGGCAAGAAAACTTAAGCTGCCCATAGAAAAATTTTATATAAATATAGACAGATACGGCAACACCTCGGCTGCAAGCATAGCCATAGCGCTTGGCGAGATGTCGAACGAGGGTCTTCTGCAAAGAGGCGACAAGGTGATACTGACGGGCTTCGGCGCAGGTCTGACCTGGGGCAGTATGCTTATAGAGTGGTAAAATATACAGAAAGGAAATAAAAGGTGAAAACGATGAAAACCAGAATTTGTGAAATGCTGAATATAAAATACCCCATATTCCAGGGCGCCATGGCGTGGATAGCGGACGCCAGCCTCGCCTCGGCAGTGTCCAATGCGGGAGGCTTGGGCATAATCGCCGCAGGCAACGCCCCCGCGGACATAGTGAGGGAGGAAATAAGAAAGTGCAAGGAGCTCACGGATAAGCCCTTCGGCGTAAATATAATGCTCCTTTCGCCCTATGTGGACGACATTGTGGATCTCGTCTGCGAGGAGGGCGTAAAGGTCGTTACGACGGGCGCGGGCAATCCCTCCAAGTTTATGGATAAGTTCAAGGAGCACGGTATCTGCCTCATACCCGTTGTGCCCTCCGTCGCGCAGGCAAAGAAGATGGAGAAGATAGGCGCGGGCGCAGTCATTGCCGAGGGCATGGAATCGGGCGGACACATAGGCAAGCTCACCACTATGGCTCTTGTGCCTCAGGTGGTGGACGCCGTTTCTATCCCCGTGCTTGCCGCGGGCGGTATTGCCGACGGCAGAGGCATGGCAGCGGGCTTTATGCTCGGCGCAGAGGGCGTGCAGATAGGCACGCGCTTCCTCGTGGCTTACGAGTGTACAGTGCATGAAAACTACAAGGCAAAGATACTTAAGGCAAACGACATTGCGACCGTCATAACGGGCAACATAACGGGTCATCCCGTAAGAGTTAT
>CANRNM010000124.1 GCA_947631975.1 uncultured Clostridia bacterium | reverse complement strand
AGGCGTCCTTGCGAAGCAGGGAAGCTGGCGCCCGAAGGGCGACTGAAGGGTAAAAAAATATTTTATCGACACGCAGAAAGGAGAGAAATACTCTCCTTTTTTTATATGGCTTCTTTTCTCTCGAAGCTCTTATATGCTATTATCGACAAAAGCACGGTCAATATATCCGCCGCGAACTGCGACCACACAATTCCGTTCATTCCTATCAGGCTGTTCAGTATAAAAAGCATGGGTATATTGAACGCCAGCCAGCGCATAAGCCCCAAAAACAGAGCGTAACCGCCCTTTCCGAAGCTGTTGAAAAGATACACATGGAAAAAGCTCAAAAACATAAGCGGTGTTGCAAGACAGCGCACACGAAGGAAGGTGGTTCCCAGCGCTATAGTCTGCGCCTCGTTTATGAATATGTTTATTATGCCTCCCGCAAATATCTCATACATAGCCACGCTCACCGCCGCGCACACAAGCCCCAGCTTGCAGGCGTAATTCTTTGTGGCGTTCATTCGCTTGTAGTTCTTAGCGGAGTAATTATATGCCGCTATAGGCACCATTCCCTGGCATATTCCTATACCCACATTCAGAGGCAGACGCTCCGCTTTCAGCACGATTCCTATTCCTGCCAGAGCAAAGTCGCCGTAGCCTGCCATGAGCCTGTCTATTATCATATAGTCGAGGTCAAAAAGAAGAGTCGCCACGGACGACGGCACGCCCACGCAGAACACACTGCCTATGCTTTTTAAAGAGGGCAGCTTGAAGGGCGAGCAGAGCTTCAGCACGAAGTCCTTGCCCCTTGTCTTCAGCACTGCTATAAAGTAAGCGCAGGCTATGCAGTTTGAAAGGAAGGTAGCCGTTCCCGCACCCATTATTTCATAGCCCTTGGGAAAGAGCACGAACATAAAAAGCGGGTCTAAAATTATGTTTATTATTCCGCCCATCGTTATGCCGAAGCCCGCCTTTCCCGACTCGCCCACGCTCCGCAAAAAGGCTGAGAGCGAATTTGAAAGCACCGTGGGTATGCCGCCGCAGACTATTACGCAGAATGCATATCTGCTTGCGTAGCGGTATGTATCGCTGCCCGCTCCCAGAAAGTACATAAGAGGCTTCATAAATATAAGCGTGAGCACGGAGAACAGAGCCGCCGCAATAATGCTTAGGTATACGCTGAAGCTGTATACCCTCTTTACCTCGTCGGTGTTTTTCTGTCCCAGAAGGCGCGAAACAAGAGTGCCGCCGCCCACGCCCGCAAGTCCCGATATGGAGAGCGATATGTTGAATACGGGCAGTATGAGCGAGGCTCCCGCCACCATGTAGGGATCGTTTGTGCGCCCTATGAAAAATGTGTCCGCTATGTTGTAAATAAGCACTATGAGCTGTCCCATTACCGTGGGCACAGCCATTGTGCGCACAGCCTTCGCCACGGACATACTCTCGAATATTTCTGTGTTATTTTTCATATGTATTCCCTTTTTTCAAAAAAATTATAAAATGAATTATAACAGAAAAACATTCCTTTTTCAATACATATAATAAAAAACTGCCGAAACATATCGGCAGTTTTACAATGTTATCAATCCTTGCTTCTGTTAAATATGAGCTTGACTATCACAAGCACAACGGTAAGTATTGCCGTCATGACGCCCACTATTATAAGCAGGGGCAGGGGAAGCCGTCTTTCCTTGGGAGGCTTATCCTCCTCCGTTTCCTCAACGCTTATGTCCACGGCAAGACCGTATAATCCCTGGTCGAATGTTACAACATAGTCATATATATCGTATGAAACATTCTCGCCGTATTTTTCCTTTATCCCCTCTATTATGTCGGCGGGAATGGTGCCTATCGTCTTTATGTTGTTTATAGGCTCTATGTATTCCACATCCACAGCGCCGTCCTCTCTCTCGTTTGTAAAGAGATTGTCCTCCTCGGGCTTAAGCCCCGCAAGTATGGATTGTATCTCGGGAGAGTCGGTGTTTTCAATGACAGCGTTAATAATTTCCATAAAAATACCTCCTTTTGTTAAACCGTTTAAGCTTATATTTCATCAATATGCCTTGCCCCAGTATACCATAGTCTTGGCTTTCTTTCCGCAGCATACGCATTTGTCGGATATTTCCTCCTGCTCGAAAGGCATACATCTCGATGTTGCGCCCGTCTTTTCCTTTATTTCAAGCTCGCATGCCTCGTCGCCGCACCACATAGCCTTTATAAAGCCCGGAGTTTCCTTTATTGTCTTTTCAAATTCCTCCATGCTTGTGGCTGTGTAGGTGTGAGCGTCCCTGTGCTTTCTTGCCTTCTCAAGCAGAGAATTCTGTATGTCGTCAAGGAGCTTGGTTACCTCCTCTGCGATGCTGTCAAGGCTTACGGTTATCTTTTCGCCCGTGTCGCGCCTTGCAAGCACAGCCTGATTGTTGGCTATATCTCTCGGTCCTAACTCCACTCTCACGGGAATACCCCTCATCTCGTGCTCGCTGAACTTCCAGCCGGGAGATTTGTCGCTGTCGTCAAGTATAACGCTTGCGACCTTTGAGAGCTTTTCCTTCACTTCGTTTGCTTTTTCAAGCACGCCCTCCTTCTGCTGCATTACGGGCACTATAACCGCCTGAATGGGAGCGATCTTAGGCGGAAGCACAAGTCCGCTGTTGTCGCCGTGCACCATTATGACTGCGCCTATTATTCTGGTGGATAAGCCCCATGATGTCTGGTGAACATATTGGAGCTTGTTGTCCTTGTCCGTGTACTGTATGCCGAATGCTCTTGCGAAGCCGTCGCCGAAGTTATGGCTTGTGCCCGACTGGAGCGCCTTGCCGTCGTGCATGAGCGCCTCTATGGTGTATGTTGCATGTGCGCCCGCAAATTTCTCCTTGTCGGACTTCCTGCCCTTTATCATGGGTATTGCAAGCACCTGCTCGCAGAAGTCGGCATATACGTTTAGCATCTGTATTGTTCTTTCCTCGGCTTCCTCTGCCATTGCGTGCGCCGTGTGTCCCTCCTGCCACAAAAATTCCATGGAGCGCAGGAAAGGTCTTGTAGTCTTTTCCCATCTCACAACGGAGCACCACTGATTGTAGAGCTTGGGCAGATCTCTGTAGGATTGAACTATATTTGAATACAGGTCGCAGAAAAGCGTCTCGGAGGTAGGTCTTACACAGAGCCTTTCCTGGAGCTTTTCGTTTCCTCCGTGAGTTACCCATGCCACCTCGGGCGCGAAGCCTTCAACATGGTCTTTTTCTCTCTGCAAAAGGCTCTCGGGTATGAACATGGGCATATATACGTTTTCAACGCCCGTTTCCTTGAACCTTCTGTCGAGCTCCTTTTGTATATTCTCCCATATGGCATAGCCGTTGGGTCTTAATATCATACAGCCTCTTACGCTTGAATAGTCTATAAGCTCGGCTTTCTTCACTACATCCGTGTACCACTGGGCAAAATCATCCTCCATTGAGGTGATAGCCGTAACCAATTTTTCCTTAGCCATATCTTAATTCTCCTTGCTTGTTTTGTTACTATTGATTTTAATACTATTCCCTGCTTTTGTCAAGGTGCAATAAAGTTGTAACTTGACTTTGAGCCGTTATTGTAATACACTATAAAGTGAATAAATTTGATTGTATACGGAGGCTTTTGATTTTGATAAGCGACATAGTTATTATATTGCTTTTGATACTGTTAAAGGGAGTTGTTACGGCTTGCTCCACATCTCTTTCGGTCATGGACATAAGGCGGGGCAAATATACCGCCGACAAAGAGGACCCCAACCACGACAAGCTGAACGCTCTTTTGGATAATTCGCGAAGATACACAAATACCGCGGGCATAGTCAACGCCCTTCTGGGCATATTGGTGGGCTTTATACTCGCGTTCGGCGTGTTTGACGATATACTTGCATTTGTGCTTCCATACGGCGCTTTTTCAGCTCTTGACAAAAGGCTTGTAACATTTGTGTGTGCGGCTTTGGTAATACTCGTTTTCACATATGTATTTGCTCTTTTCAGCATAATAATACCCAAGAGCCTTGCGCAGAAATATCCCGACAAAATAGTGCTCAGGTGCATATGGCTTATGGACATACTCGCCTTTGTATTCAGCCCCTTCATATGGCTTATAGATATAGTTGTGAGCGTTTTTAATCTCTTTGCCGACAAGAACGACGCATCGGACGAAAAGGATATAAGCGAGAACGAGATCCTTATGATGGTGGACGCGGGAGGCGAGGAAGGCAGTATCGACGAGGACGAAAAGGAAATGATAAAAAATATCTTTGACTTTGACGATAAGAATGTCGATGAAATAGCCACCCACAGGAAGGAAATACTCGCAGTCCCCATTGACATAAGCATAGACGAGCTTACGCAGGTGATAATAACGGGCAACTGTACCAGAATACCCGTATATCAGGACGATATAGACAATATAATAGGCATACTCCACATAAGGGATTTCATGACCTCCGTTCTGGGCGAGGGCAGGGATTCGTTTAATTTAAGAGATATAATAATGGAGCCTTATTTTGTGCCTGCCACCAAGAAGGCGGACAGCCTCTTTGAGGAAATGCAGCACAAAAATGTGCATATGGCTATAGTTGTGGACGAATACGGCGGCACGGCGGGTCTTGTAACTATGGAGGATCTCATAGAGGAAGTAATGGGCGAAATACACGACGAATACGACGAGGACGAGGTGCCCGATATAACCGAGATAACAGAGAGGGTAATAAGAATAGAAGGCTCAACGGCGCTTTCCGATGTTGCCGAGAAGCTTGGCATAGAGATGCCCGAGGAGGATTTCGATACTCTTGGAGGCTTCCTCATCGGTCAGCTCGACAGAATACCCGACGAGGATGAAACGGATATATCCGTCGAATACGAGGGCTATATTTTCAGAATAGACGAAATAGAGGAAAACCGTATCGCAATGGTAACGGTAATAAAACAATAAATATCATATGAGTCGGACAGGCAGTCGCAGACCTTCGGGTCTGAGGAAAGTCCGGGCTTCGCAGAGCAGGATGCCGGATAACGTCCGGTGGAGGCGACTCCAAGGCAAGTGCAACAGAAATAAACCGCCCGACATTTGTCGGGTAAGGGTGGAAAGGTGAGGTAAGAGCTCACCGCCATTGTGGTAACACAACGGGTCCCTGTAAACCCCATCCGAAGCAAGTTCAAATCGGGACATTGGGATTGCTCGTTCCGTTCC
>CANRNM010000123.1 GCA_947631975.1 uncultured Clostridia bacterium | reverse complement strand
GACGGCGAGAGCATAATAACAAACGAAAGATATGTATACATAGCGTCAATATTAAAGGGCGTATATACCAAGAAAAACAAGGGCGGACTTACGATATCCGACAAGATAGACAAGATAGTAACAAACAGAATACTTGCCCTTCCCATATTTGCCGTTGTGATGATAATCGTTTACTATGTTTCCGTAACATCGCTTGGAGCAATAGGCACGGACTGGGCAAACGACGGTCTTTTCGGCGACGGCTGGCACCTGTTTGGAATAGGCTCATCGGAATACGACGAAGCAATGAACGAATATGCAGCCGAAAATATATTCACAGACGAACTTAAAGCTACAGTAGACGAGGCTGTAAATGCCGACGTAATAGGCGCCGAGGACATACAAGGCGCTGTTTCGGACGGTGATTTCGGAGCATTTGACGAGGCTTACGGCTCATATGCCGATTCGCTTGTCGAGGCGGGATATGATATTTCGGAATATGTTGACGCTCCCCTTGAAAGCGAGGATGTTCCGGACACAGCCGACTACGGCATATATATTCCCGGCATACCCGTGTTTGCGGAAAACGCGCTTGACGCCATTGGCTGTGCGGGCTGGCTAAAGAGCCTTGTGCTCGACGGCATTATAGGCGGTGTGGGCGCTGTGTTAGGCTTTGTGCCTCAGATGCTCATATTGTTTATATTCCTCGCTTTCCTCGAATACTGCGGATATATGGCGAGAGTAGCGTTCATAATGGACAGGATATTCAGAAAATTCGGTCTTTCGGGCAAGTCGTTCATACCCATGCTCATAGGCACAGGCTGCGGTGTTCCGGGCGTTATGGCTTCGAGAACTATAGAAAACGACAGAGACAGAAAGATGACTATAATGACAACAACATTCATACCCTGCGGAGCAAAGCTTCCCATTATAGCTCTTATTTCCACAGCGCTTTTCCACGGCGCATGGTGGGTTGCCCCAAGCGCATATTTCCTTGGCATTGCGGCTATTGTCATTTCGGGCATAATTCTTAAGAAAACAAAGATGTTCGCAGGAGACCCCGCGCCGTTCGTTATGGAGCTTCCCGCATATCATCTTCCCACTGTGGGCGCTGTATTAAGAAGCATGTGGGAAAGAGCATGGTCGTTTATAAAGCGCGCGGGAACGATAATTTTGCTTGCTTCAATAGTCATATGGGCAGGCAGCAGCTTCGGCAGATATGTTGCGGACGGAGTTTCGGCTTTCGGCTACATACCCGAGGAAGCCATTGAAGCCACAAGCATACTCGACATAATAGGCGGAGCTATTTGTTGGATATTCGCTCCCATAGGCTTCGGCGACACAACGGCTACGGTCGCAACAATAATGGGACTTGTGGCAAAGGAAGAAGTCGTAGGCGTATTCGGTGTGCTCGACTTCGTGAGCCTCACAAAAGTTGCGGGCTATGCATTTCTGGCTTTCAATCTCCTCTGCGCGCCCTGCTTTGCAGCCATCGGCGCTATACGCAGAGAGATGAACAATGCAAAGTGGACCATATTCGCTATATCCTATCAATGTATATTCGCTTACGCAATAGCTCTTATAATATATCAGATAGGCGGACTTATTTCGGGCGAGGTCGGCTTCGGCATTGGCACATGCGCGGCAATTATAGTTCTGGCTGTTATTCTCTGCCTGCTTTTCAAGCCCTACAAGGAGAGCACAAAGCTTGGCTCAAAGCTTAGCATCGAGGCATAAGGAGGCTTAAATATGAATTTACCCACCTTTGTTATATGCGTTATACTTATTATAATAGTAGCTCTTATAATAAGAAGTCTTGTGAAAAAGCATAAAAACGGCGGAGGCTGCGGATGCAGATGCTGCGGATGTCCAAAGGCGAATAAATGCGCCGAAAACAAATAAAGGCTATCCATATTTCCTTAAATATTTTACTTACAGAGGCTGTCCCGAATATTCGGGGCAGTTTCTGTATAAAACAAGGCTTTTTTGTTCATAATAAAATAAAATATTGAAAAGCATAAAACAACGGTTTAATGCCCGAAACAGGTATACAAAAAATTTTATGCTACCGTAATGTTACAAAAATGTTGCATAAAGTTTAAATAAATGTCATATATATTGACAAAAGGGCGTAAATGGAGTATTATAATAAGCGTGGTTATTGAATTTGTGTTTTTAAGAAAGGAGATTACATATGAAAAGCGATTTATATGTACAGTTTAAGGGTAACAATGTTGACACAAAGAGCTTACTTGAGATGGCTAAGGAAATCTGGAAGTCAGACGGCAACAGAGTTAAGGACTTAAACAATGTAGAGCTTTACTATAAGCCCGAAGAGGGCAGATGCTATTATGTATTTAATGGCGAGGGCTCAGACGACAGCTTTTTTGAGATCTAATTTAAAGGGCTTTTACATGGATTTGTAAAAGCTCTTTTTTTTGCGCAAAAATTTCCGCCCATTTTTTATATATCGCACAAATTGCAACAATATTACAATTATGTTTTGACAAATGGAAAGATATGTATTATAATTAAATCAGAGCAATCGCTTATAAATTAATCAGGAGGTATGAGAAATGAAACTTGAAGATTTTTCTTTAAAGGGAAAAGTTGCGCTTGTAACAGGCGCATCCTACGGCATTGGCTTTGCTATCGCTTCGGGCATGGCAGCGGCAGGTGCTACTATCGTTTTCAACGATATCAAGCAGGAATTGGTTGACAAGGGAGTTGCGGCTTACAAGGAAGCAGGCATCGACGCTCACGGCTATGTATGCGACGTTACCAACGAGGAAGCTGTAAACGAGCTTGTTGCAAAGATCGAGAAGGAAGTAGGCGTTATAGATATACTTGTAAACAATGCAGGTATCATCAAGAGAATACCCATGTGCGACATGACAGCCGCAGAGTTCCGTCAGGTTATCGACGTTGACCTCAATGCGCCTTTCATCGTATCAAAGGCTGTTATTCCTTCAATGATAAAGAAGGGTCATGGCAAGATCATAAACATCTGCTCCATGATGTCAGAGCTGGGCAGAGAGACTGTTTCCGCTTATGCTGCTGCTAAGGGCGGTCTTAAGATGCTCACAAGAAACATCTGCTCCGAGTACGGCGAGCACAATATCCAGTGCAACGGTATAGGGCCGGGCTACATCGAGACTCCTCAGACAGCTCCCTTAAGAGAGCTCCAGCCCGACGGTTCAAGACATCCGTTCGATCAGTTCATTATAGGCAGAACTCCTGCTGCCAGATGGTTAAAGCCCGAAGAGCTTGCAGGTCCTGCTGTATTCCTTGCATCGGATGCTTCAAATGCAGTAAACGGTCATATACTCTATGTAGACGGCGGTATACTTGCTTACATCGGCAAGCAGCCCTGATGAATGAAAATTTGCAATTAAAAGAGCCTGTCCGAAAGGACAGGCTCTTTTCAAATACAATAATCATTCCCTATCTTACTGTTATATCTTTCTATCAAATCTGCAAGGGTGGTATTATCCACGACATTATTTATAGCCTCGTAAAGCTCCTTCCAAAGCCCCAGCGTTATACATTCGTCCGCCCTTTCGCAGTAATTTGTATCGCCCTCAAGGCAGGCGACGGGTGCAAGGCTGCCCTCCGTGAGCCTAAGTATCATGCCCACCGTATAGTCCTCGGGCTTGCCCGCAAGCTTATAGCCTCCCTTTGAGCCTCTCAAGCCTCTCACATAGCCCGCCTTCACAAGCACGGTTATTATCTGCTCCAGATACTTGACCGAAATATCCTGTCTTTCGCTCACGAGCTTGAGCGGTATAAATTCCCCGGTATTGTTTATTGCCAGATCCAGCATAAGCCTTAAGGCATATCTTCCCTTAGTAGAAATTTTCATAGTACACCTCTTTTTCAAACACTCAATTCCTATTTGTATACTATGATTATACCGTCTTTTTTATTTTTTGTCAAATTTTTTTGCTGTATTTCAAAATAATAAGCTCTACGCCGAGTTCGGGAGCCACAAGTCCCGACTTTATGTCGCTGTCGCAGCGCGCGCAGTCCTTCAAAGCCCGGATAAGTGTATTCAGCTTGAAATTCCTGCCCTGCCCCAGACAATTTGACACCACAAATTCCCTAAGCTTCAGCTCCTCGGCTATCTGCTTTGAGCCGTAGTTTTTTTTGCTCTTTAAATATCCGCATTGGAGCATGAGCCTAAACTGCCTTGCTATCATAGCAAGTATGCCTATGGGCTCCTCACCGTCGAATATCATATTGTTATAAATTTCAAGCGCCCTTTCGGCGTTTTTATTGCCTATCGCCGCCACCATATTGAATATATTTACCTCGGGTGAGCGCGTGCAGGCGGTGTCAATATCCGCCGTTGTTATTTTTTTATCCCCCGCATAGGCAAGGAGTTTGTCCGTTTCCACGGCAAGATGTGTCATGTCGCTGCCTATGTTTTTCACCATATAAGAGGCAGCGGAGCTGCTCAGTCTGCCGTCCGTGCGCTGTATGAGCCATTGCGAAAGCTCCTTCATATCCCTTGAGCCTATCTCGCAGCAATAGCCCAGCTTTTTGACCGCCTTGTAGAGCGAATTTCTCTTGTCCACATTTTCATCCGAAAACACATAAACGCAGTCCTCGGGTATATTTTTGAGAGCCTCCGACATGGCGGAGGTGTCAGCCTTCCTGCCCTCTCTGAAAAGCCCGGAACCCCTCACCAGCACAAGCCTATAGTCGTTGAAAAAGGGCGCGGTATCTCCCGACTGTATCATCTTTGACACATTGCAGTCCTTGCCCTCGAACACCTCCATGTTCATTACGGAGCTTTCCTCGGGTACCACGGCAGAGCAAAGGCGCTTTGTATAGTCCTTGACGAGATAGCCCTCCTCGCCGAAGATGAGATATGCCCTTTTGAATTGTCTTGTTTCTATGTCCTTGTCGAGCTGTTTCATAGGCGACCTTCCTTTTCATTGATTAGTATAAGTATAACATAATAATGTATTTTAGGCAAATAAAAAAGACTGCGGAAGCAGTCAATAAAAAAATGTCGCCATTTGGCATTTAACATTTTATAGAATTATGTTAAATTCATTATGTGCAAAAACATAAGAAATATGCGCGTTACAAGAGATTAAATAATTATTGATTTAATTATACTCTAATGTTCATTTTTTGTCAATACGTGTATTTATCTATGTTTTCAAGAAAATCCAATTTAACATTTTTCTATAAATTGTTAAATAACAAATATTCTAAAGGAGGAATTTAAAATGAGTGCAGCACAGCCCATAAGCAAATATGCGGATGTTAAGAGATTTAAGGAGTATTTTTTGAAAAAAGGCGAGTACAGAAATTATATGCT
>CANRNM010000122.1 GCA_947631975.1 uncultured Clostridia bacterium | reverse complement strand
AGTGGTTTGTAGGGGCGTGCCTTGGTTGCATGGGCGAGCAGCAACACGAAGTGTTGCGACCAGCCATTGCACGCCCGTTTATAACATTTTTTATATTTTGAATTTTTTGACAGTCTAAAACCTCCCGAAAGGGAGGCTTTAATTATTTTTTGAGAAGTTTTTTATTATAGTTTATGAGGCAGCCGTCAAGAATAATCTGTCTTTCATTATCCGTAAGCTCGCCCATTTCAAGCGTAAATTTCTTCATGCTGTCGGGACGCACAACAAATGCCTTGAACTTATCCGCCTTATTCTTTATGCCGTTTATAACATCGGGTATGAAAATGAAGTCGCCGTTTTCAAAGGGAAGCTCGCCCTTATAAATGAACGGGAGCATACCCCAGTTTATAAGGTTAGAGCGGTATCTCTTTGTGGCGTATTCGTTGGCTATGTTTGCCCAGCCTCCGAGCACCTTCTGACAGGAAGCCGCCTGCTCTCTTGCGGAGCCGTCGCCCGGCTTTACGGCAAATATAGTGCTGCCTATGCCTATGTTATTTCTGTTAACATCGGGATATTTTGTCCTCACCATATCCATTATGCCCTTGAGCTCGGGAGCTGTTTGGCAGGGATGCTCGCCCTTGAGCCTTGCCTTTTCCGCAAGCTGTATTGCCTTAGCCGAAGGAACATAATTGGGATCCTTTCTGGAAAGCGTAAACTCCGCAAGTCCGAGAGGATTGGAACGGTAGGAGCTTGTTTCGCCCGAGGGTATGAGCTCGTCCGTCGTGGTAACGGGATCTGTTATGAGACTTGCCACCTTGAGCACAAGGTTTTCGGGCAAGGGGCTCATATCGGGCCACGGCTTTATGTTGGGACCGTATTTGAGTTCTGCCGAAGGCTCTGCCTTGCCGAAGCCGAAATAAACTCTGTTGTCATATACCGACCTATTGAAGAAATATTTAGGCTTTGTAAAGCTTACATCTATTTCGTTTGCGGGCGTAAGTCTGCCCTTGTTTACAGCCGTTGCCGCTATGGAACGCGCGTCCATAAGCGCAACTCCCGCTATCTGACCGTTGCCGGGCTTCGAACCCTCCCTGTTGGGGAAGTTTCGTGTGGAGTGTCTTATGCTTAATCCCTGATTGGGAGGAACGTCTCCCGCGCCGAAGCACGGACCGCAGAAGGCGGAACGAACCGTAGCGCCCGACTGCATGAGCTTGAATATGGCTCCGTTTTCGACAAGCGACATAAACGTGGGCTGTGATGACGGATAAACGCTGAGAGCAAATTCATCCGAGCCTATAGTCTTGCCGTCAAGTATATCTGCTGCGTCGCAGATGTTGTCGAACGTACCGCCCGCGCAGCCTGCAATAACGCCCTGCTCCACATAGAGCCTGCCGTTTCTTATCTTGCTCTTCAATTCAAAATGTATATCGGGGTTGTCAATAGTCTTGACAGCCTTCTTTTCAACCTCGTCAAGTATGTCCTCCGTGTTTTCGTTGAGCTCGTCTATGGTATAAACATTGCTCGGGTGGAATGGCATGGCTATCATGGGCTTTATTTCGGAAAGATCCACATAGACAATGCCGTTGTAATAAGCGCCGTCTGCGGGCTTAAGCTCCTTGTAGTCCTCTTCCCTGCCGTGAGCCTTATAATATTCTCTCACCTTTTCATCGGTCATCCATATCGAAGAAAGACAAGTCGTCTCCGTAGTCATTACGTCTATGCCGTTTCTGTATTCCACATTGAGATTTTCTATGCCGTCGCCTATGAACTCCATTACCTTGTTTTTGACATAGCCGTTTTCAAATACGGCACCTATTATGGAAAGCGCAACATCCTGCGGACCTACATAGGGTTGGGGCTTGCCCGTGAGATATACGCCTATGACCTCTGGTCTTGCAACATCATATGTCTGTGAAAGCAGCTGCTTTGCAAGCTCGCCGCCGCCCTCGCCTATAGCCATTGTGCCCAGAGCTCCGTAGCGTGTGTGCGAATCCGAGCCGAGTATCATCTTGCCGCAGCCCGACATCATCTCGCGCATATACTGGTGTATAACAGCCTGATGCGCGGGAACATATATTCCGCCGTATTTCTTGGCTGCCGAGAGACCGAAAACATGGTCGTCCTCGTTTATAGTGCCGCCTACTGCGCAGAGCGAATTGTGGCAGTTGGTGAGCACATAGGGAATGGGGAATTTTTCCATGCCCGAAGCGCTTGCCGTCTGTATGATGCCCACATAGGTTATATCATGACTTGCCATACAGTCAAATTTTATTTTAAGAGAATCCATATCCCCGCTTGTGTTGTGAGCCTTCAATATACCGTAAGCCATGGTATTTTTGACTGCCTCGTCCTTGGATACGGAGACGCCCATGCTTTTAAGCCTGCTCTCTGCGCTGCCGTCGTCGGCTATGAGCTGACCCTTTGCATAATAAGCGCCTGTTTTAAAAAGTTCTGCCATTTTATTTTCCTCCTGAAAGCATAATAAAAAACTAAAATAAGTATATCAGCATTTTTGGAAAATTTCAACATTTTTTATTTATTCTATTCTTTAATACTGCTTCTGTTCTTTATTACCGCCTCGGCTACATTGAGCGCAAGGTCGGATATTCTTTCTACATTGGTGAGCACATCGAGATAAACAACGCCCACAAGAGGACTGCAGAGATTTGCCGAAAGCCTGTCTATATGGAGCTGTCTTAACGACTTTTCAAGTCCGTCTACTCTTTCCTCCTCCTTTACGACCTTTTCGGCAAAGTCCACATCGTTGTCCTCAAGGGCAATGATGGAATTTCTCACGCATTTTTCGGTCTCGTTGAATATATTTTTGAGCTCGTCCACAGCTGCCTCCGAAAACTCCATATCGTCCTCTATGAGAGTTTCCGTAAACTCCGCAAGGTTCTCGCAGTGGTCGCCTATTCTCTCCATATCGTGTACGACATGGAAGAGACCCGTAACATAGTTGTTCTCCGCTGTTGACATATTGGTATTGCAGAGCTTGACCATATACTGCGTTATAGCCTTTGTGAGATTATCTATTTTTTCCTCGCGCTGATATATCTTTTCAATGGAATCGGGATCCCTTGAAACTATGGTATCAAAAGCAAGGAGAAGATTTTTGTTAGCCATATTGCCAAGGTGAACTATCTCCTTTATACAGCTTGCTATGGCGATACTGGGAGAATTTAATATTCTGTCGTCGAGATGGAGCACCTGTCCTTCCTCGTCCTCGGTGGTCTTGCCCGCGCGGCACATAAATTCCGCGATCTTTACAAGAGCGCCCGCAAACGGGAACATAACTACGGTGTTTGCAATGTTGAATCCGCTGTGAAGTATACTTATCTGTATAGGCGTTATCATTGTGTTGCCTATAGCGGGATTTAACTTAAAGAATATGAACGCAAGGAAGCTGAAAATAACGCTTCCTATAACGTTGAAAAGAAGGTGTATATAAGCCGCGCCCTTAGCATTCTTGGAAGCTCCGAGGCTGGAAAGAAGCGCCGTGGCGCAGGTACCTATGTTCTGACCCATTATGATATACACCGCCGCATCCCATGTGACAAGTCCGTTCACGGTGAGGGCTATCAATATACCGAGAGAAGCCGCGCTTGACTGTATAACGGCTGTAACGACCATACCTACTATGACGCCGAGCACGGGATTTTTGCCGAACTGCTGGAATGCCAGCTTGAAGCCCTCAAGATGACTGAGAGGCTCTACGCTTGTGGACATGAGCTGTATGCCTATGAAAAGCACGCCGAAGCCTATTATTATTTCGCCGAGCTGTTTGTTCTTGGCTCTGTCCGAGAATATGGTGAGCACGGTACCCACAAAAACAGCCATTGGCGCTATGACCTCAAGCTTTAAAAATTCTGCCGAGGATACCAGCCATACGGTGATCGTGGTACCGATGTTGGCGCCCATAATGATGCTGACCGCTTGGGTAAGATCCATAAGTCCCGCATTTACAAAGCCCACCACCATGACCGTGGTCGCCGAGCTGGACTGTATGACGGCTGTTACAAGAGCGCCCAGAATAATACCTATAACTCTGTTTTTTGTGAGCATTTCAAGTATTTTTTTGAGCTTTCCTCCCGCAGCCTTCTGCAGTCCTGTAGCCATGATATGCATACCGTACAGGAAAAGTCCCAATCCTCCGCAAAGTCCCGTAACAAGTGTCAAGTAATCCATATTGCATTTCCTCCCGAGTACTAGCTTTTACTTACCTATAATATATGATAACAAATGCATGTGATAAAATCAAGTCGCAATATACATAAATTTAGCATATCCTCCAAAAATATAATACATTTTAAATATGTATTTTAATTTAAGCATTGACATATTTTTGCTGCGGTGTTACTATCAATAATAGCTTATAAAACGGAGGTTTCGGATATGTTCAGAGCAGATTATCACTTACACACGAGCTTTTCCATAGACAGCGAAACGCCCATGGAGGATATTATAAAGTCGGCTATAGAAAAGGGTATGAACGAGATTGCCCTTACAGACCATGCCGATTTTGATAAAAAATATTATCCCGCGCCCGAATACGAGAGCTATATTCCCGTGTTTTCGGAGCTTAAGGAAAAATACAAGGATAAAATAAATATAATACTAGGCGTGGAAACGGGGCTCGAAAACAGATGGAGCGAAAGAATAAACGAGTTCGCGCTTAAATATGACTTTGACTTTATAATAGGCTCGTCCCACGCCGTACAAACGCTGGATCTTTATTTCGACCAAAAGGAGTATTTCAACGGCAAGACAAAAAAAGAAGCCTATACTATATATTTCGAGGAAATGCTCAAAAATATAAGCAGGTGCAGATATTTCAATGTGTACGGTCATATAGACTTTGTGAGCAGATATGGAATGTACGGGGACAACAGCCTTAAATATAAGGAATACAAAGAGCTTATAGACGAGTGTCTTAAGGCTCTCATAGAAAACGGACAGGGCATAGAAGTGAACACATCGGGCTTCAGATACGGCATAAACGGCACATACCCAAGCCTTGACATAATAAAGAGATACAGAGAGCTCGGCGGGGAGATAATAACGGCAGGCTCCGACAGCCACACCGCAAAGGACGCCGCCGACCACATAGACTGCGCCTATGAGCTTATAAAGGAAGCGGGCTTTGAATACATAACGGTATTCAAGAAGAAAATACCGGAATTTATAAGGATATAAAAAATGTTATACGGGCGTGCAATGCACGCCCCCTGCGTGTCGATAAAAATATTTTTTGACCCTTCGGGTATCAGAACTTTCCCTTCGGGAAAGCGATGCCTTACGGCATCGTCGGATTAATCTTTCCGATTCAAAT
>CANRNM010000121.1 GCA_947631975.1 uncultured Clostridia bacterium | reverse complement strand
ATTTGGGCTCTGCACGAATCCTTCCCTATTTTGACCCAAAATCGTTAACGAGCCTGGCGAGTTTCGCAATTACCTATTTTATAGTCAATATTATTACATACCTTCCTTTCGCCGCCATAAAAATAACCTTAAGGCAAACTTAAATGTTACGCTCATCGCTTTAAAACAAAAATATATTGTGCTAAAATAAAATGGGTGATGATTATGCAGGAATTGAAAAACAAAAAAATTCTGATAGTGGACGATGAAAAGGAAATAACGGACATGCTTTCGGGAATGTTGTTCGCAAGCGGCTTTTACAGTATTTACACGGCGTATAACGGCAGGGCTGCGCTTAAAATTGCGGGAGAACAGAAGATAGCTCTTTATATACTGGATATCAATCTTCCGGACATGGACGGTTTTTCGCTTTTTGAGGCATTGAGAGAGCGCTCCGAAGCCCCGGTCATTTTCCTGACTGCGCGGGGAGAGGGCAGCGACAAGATAAAAGGGCTTGGGCTGGGAGCGGACGACTATATAGTGAAGCCTTTTCTGGCAGACGAGCTTATACTGAGGATAACGGCTGTGCTGAAGCGGGTGTATGCCTTAACCAAAACAAAGGCTAAAATAATTCTGTCGGGCGTTACGGTAGATCTTGAAGCGGCTTCGGTGAACAAAAACGGCAAAGAAATACCGCTCACGGCGAAGGAATACATACTCCTTAAAAAGCTGTGGGAAAACAAAAACAAGATAGTAACTACGGACGCGCTGTGCATGGCGGCTTGGGGCGGGGACTACTACGGCTATGAAAACACGCTCATGGTGCATATAAGACGGCTTAGGCAGAAAACGGAGCTTGAACCGTCAAAGCCCAAGCATATAATAACGGCAAAGGGCTTGGGGTATAAGCTGGTGATAAAGGATGAATAATACAAGCATTAAAATTTTTATATACTTTACTCTTGTATCCACTGTAATTGCAGTGATACTGCTTTTTATCAATTTTATGGGTTACGCTTATATAGAAAGCGATACGGACGGCGAAAAACTGCCGAGAAAAACTCTGGCGCTGATAAGCGAAAAGCTGATTGAAACGGACAGCGGTTTTGAACTGAATGAAGATGTGCTCCCCTCGGGATATTGGTGCATATTGATAGACGAAAACGGTAATATCGTGTGGTCGCAGAACAAGCCCGATGACATACCCGAAAGCTATTCCCTAAACGACATTGCCCGCATGACGCGCTGGTTTTTGAATGATTATCCCGTGTATGTGAGTACGGAGGACTATGGGCTTCTCGTCGTGGGTATGCCCAAAAATGCAGTCGGAAAATACCATATGGTGTATTCCCAAAAATGGTTTGAGACTCTGCCCCAAAGGATAATAATCATACTTTTCATAAATCTTTGCTTTGCGGCGGTATTGGCTTTTTTGTTCGGAATAAAGCTTTACAGGAGACTGCGCGCCCTCACAAACGGCATAAGCGACCTGCGCTATGAAAGACCCGTAAGGCTTAAGGAGCGCGGTATATTCAAGGAGATATCCGCAAACATAAACAGGACCTCCGAGGCTATGGAGCGCAAAAACGAAAAGCTCTCTGCGCGGGACAATGCAAGAGCAAACTGGATAGCGGGCATATCCCACGATATACGCACGCCCCTTTCCGTAATAATAGGAAAATCCGAGGAAATCTCACACTCCGACAGCCTTGACGAGGGCGCAAAGAAAAAAGCGTCGGTCATAACGGCGCAGGGAATGAAAATAAAAAAGCTCATAGAGGACATGAATATTATATCCTCACTGGAATACGATATGCAGCCCTCGGACAAGAAAGCAATAAAAATATGCCCGATTCTGAGGCGGACGGTAACGGACATAATAAACAGCGGTATAGCCGACAAATGCAATATAGAGTTGGAATTAAAAGACGAAAAATCAACCGTTACCGCAGACGAAGCCCTTATAGAGCGGGCAATATATAACATTATAAACAACAGCATACGGCACAACAAAAACGGCTGTAAAATAAAAATAACACAGCGCGCAAAAGCCGAAGCGACCGTTCTGGAAATAGCGGACAACGGCAGGGGCATACCCGAGGAAGCCATAAAAAATATTGCAAAAATGCCTTGCTCCGCCCACGGCATGGGGCTGCCTATGGCTTATAGGATAATAAAGGCGCATGGAGGAAATTTTGAAATAAAGAATGATAGCGGCGCAAAAATAAAAATTGAGCTGTATTAAAAAAAGAGGGCTGACAAATGTCAGTCCTCTTAAAATTCAAATTAATATCAAAGCTTGATGTCGTACTTCTCGGCTATGGACTTTACATAGTCCTCTGCTGCCGTGAGAGCCTCGTCTGCTGCCTTGAACTCGTCTGCGTCGTCCATATCGGTCGTACCGAGAACAGAGCCTACTGTTGCAGTCTTGTCGCAGTGCTCGTCATAAGCCTTCTGCTCATCCTCGCTTAAAGCGGGCTTTGCGTCGTTTACCTTGCCTACAAGAGCGTCAACTTCTTCAAACTTAGCCTTAATGTCGTCAGCAGTGAGAGCTTTTTCTTCTGCGGGCTCCTCCTCGTCTGCCTTTACGCCAAGCTCGTCGGCAAGCTTATTGAGAGCCTCGCCTGCCTCCTCTATAGCCTTCTCTGCCGCTGCGATCTCGTCCTGAGTGTACTTGCCCATGTCAAGTATAGCAAATACCTTTGCAACGGTGTCGCTGTTCTTTGCGAGAACATCGACTTGCTCCTTGCTCATTCCCTCAACATCGTTGAGCTTGCCTATAAGGGCGTCGAGATCCTCTGCGTTGTCTCTAAGCTCTCTGTCAGCCATGCCCGTGTACTGAGTATCGGCATCAACTGCTGCGCCGCTTTCAACATCGTCCTTTGAAGCTGTTACATTGACTGTCTTTGTGTCTGCGTCCCAGTCAACGCCATAACCGAAGTTTTCGCTTAAAAATCTGATAGGTACCATTGTTCTGCTGTTGATTATAACAGCGGGAGCGTCTATTGAAACGGGTAAGGTTGCACCACCCTTTGTAACATTGAGAACCTTCTCACCTATGACCATAGTTGCCTTAAGGCTTGCCTGCTCAAAAGAAACAGTCTTTGTATCTGCGTCCCAGTCAACCTTGCAGCCGAGAGCTTCGGCAACGACTCTTACGGGAACCATCGTTCTGGAATCAACGATAACTGCGGGCTGGTCTGTTTCAACCTCCTTGCCCTCTACCTTTAAAGTTACCTTTGTATACTCCTCTGCGCTTACTGCCGTACCGAAACAAAGAGCCGATACAGTCATAACTGCGGAGAGAAACAATGCGATCTTCTTCTTCATTACAAAATCCTCCTTAGAATAGAAACATATCTTTACTAAGCTGACGCTTAACGAATTCATTATACTATGATTTTATATAAAAATCAACAAAAATTTAACATTTAATACATAATGCCAAAATTGCAATAAAAATGAATAAATCTCTTGACAAATGCTATTTGATATGTTATTATATCAAAAGTGCCGTAGACAGCAGGTGCCATATTGGCGTAACGGTTCCCTACCTGCCGAGGATACATTATTTTTGTATTTTTGCCTCCCTGTCTATGACGGGGAGTTTTTTATACGGCTTATATTCTTATAGGAGGTGTAAATAATGGCTAAAGTTGCTGAAAAGCAGGTTGTTGTAAACGAGATCAAAGAAAAGCTTGAAAAGGCAAGCTCTGCCGTTCTGGTAGATGCCAGAGGTCTGACGGTTGCGCAGGACACAAGCCTTCGTAAACAGCTCAGAGAAGCAGGCGTTGATTACAAGGTTTACAAGAACACTATGATGAATCTGGCAGTTGAAGGCACGGTGTTCGAGGGTCTCAGAGATTACTTCGAGGGTCCCAGCGCTATTGCTATCTGCTATGAAGATCCTACTGTTGCAGCTTCTATCATGAACAAGTTCATGAAGGATGCCAAGGCTCTTGAATTCAAGGGCGGTGTCATCGAAGGCACTTGCTACGATGCAAAGGGTATGGTTGCTGTTGCAGGTATTCCGTCAAAAGAGGTTCTTCTTTCAAAGCTTTTGGGAAGCTTCAAGTCGCCTATGGGTTCATTCGCAAGAGTTATTCAGGCTATTGCAGACCAGGGTGGTGTTCCTGCTGAGAAGGAAGCTCCCGCAGAGGAGACTGCTCCCGCAGAAGAAGCCGCTCCCGTTGAGGAGGCTCCCGCTAAGGAGGAAGCTCCTGCTGCCGAGGCCGCCGCTCCCGCAGAAACCACAGAGGCTTAATATTGCAGTAAACAAAGTTTAATATGTAAAAACAGAAATTATGGAGGAAATTAAAAATGGCTAAATTATCTATTGAAGAAATTATCGCAGCTGTTAAGGAACTTACCGTTCTTGAGCTTAACGATTTAGTAAGGCTGCCGAGGAAGAATTCGGCGTATCCGCTGCAGCAGGTATGGTAGTTGCAGCAGGCGGCGCAGCAGCAGGCGGCG
This sequence comes from uncultured Clostridia bacterium, assembly GCA_947631975.1. Lineage (GTDB taxonomy): Bacteria > Bacillota > Clostridia > Lachnospirales > CAG-274 > Gallispira. The sequence continues at coordinate 954 of CANRNM010000121.1, read as the reverse complement.
CAGCAGAGGAAGAGAAGACCGAGTTTGATGTAGAGCTTACAGAGGTAGGCGCTGAGAAGATCAAGGTTATAAAGACTGTCAGAGAGATCACAGGTCTTGGTCTTAAGGAAGCTAAGGAAGTTGTTGACGGAGCTCCCAAGGTTCTTAAGGAAGGCGTTGCTAAGGAAGAGGCTGATTCTATCAAGGCTAAGCTTGAGGAAGTTGGCGCTAAGGTTACTTTAAAGTAATATATTATTTACACTTCAAAAACCGCTGCATGACGCAGCGGTTTTTTGTGTATAAAGAACCCCCGGATATATACTGACCCCCCCTTGTCGTTAGTTTTTGGTCTAACTTTGGGGGGGGTCAGTACACTTAGCCGGGGGATATTTATTTAAAAATTACATATTGCATTTTATCTTTTATTATGTTATACTTTCATTTATGATAACGGACAGTTCGCAACCCTCCTGTCCTTAAACAAAACTAGGTCTTTTCGGCAAGGCGTAGTGCGTCTTTTTTTATTTTTATGAGGTGAAAATATGTATAGCTTAAAAACGGAGCAAAGCTTTGACTCGGCGCATTTTCTCAGCGGATATGACGGCAAGTGCGGCAATATCCACGGGCACAGGTGGAGAGTTATAATTGAGGTCTACGACAGCGTTGTTGAAAACGACGGTCAGGCAAGGGGCATGATAGTTGACTTTGCGCTTCTCAAGGAACAGCTCAAAGCGGAGGTCGACGCTCTCGATCACTGCCTTATAATTGAAAAAAATACTCTCAGGCTGGGCACTCTTTTTGCGCTAAAGGACGAGGGCTTCAAGGTCGTGGAAATGGATTTCAGACCCACCGCCGAAAACTTTGCAAAGTATTTTTATGACAAATTCAAGGCTATGGGTTACAGCGTGAGAGAGGCGACCGTATACGAAACGCCTACAAACTGCGCTTCATATTACGAGGTGTGATCATGTACGT
>CANRNM010000120.1 GCA_947631975.1 uncultured Clostridia bacterium | reverse complement strand
GACTTGCAAGCAAGTCTTGCACCCTACCACCATTTCGGCACAAAGCAAGCTTTGTTTGAAATGGTCCCCCTCCCCTGCAAGCAGGGGAGGCAAGATTTGGGGGTTCCCTGTTTAGCCATCATATCTATTCTCTGTTTCAGTGTTCATGCCCGCAGCCGCAGTGCTCATGGTCGTGGTGGTGATGATGTTCATGATGTTCATGTTCTTCATCCTCGTCGTCCTCGTCAAGGATATGGAAAATATCGCTGTAGGTCATAAGGCTTATATTCTTGTCGTTTATGCCGTCAAGGGCGTAACCGCAGTATTCGCAGAGCTCGTCATTCGACATGGGCGTTGGGATATGTCCCAGAAACACCTGCTTAAGGCGTTTCTTTTCTACATTAGCCATATTCTCCGTGATTTTGTTGATATATTCCACAAGCTCGTCCACGGCTTTGTCCTTATCCGCATCATTCTTGCCGTCAAGCATAATGTGCTCGTCAAGCTCGCTTAAATACATACTGTTTATTGTATTGCTTACATTCAGCGTCATTTTTATATTATCGTCAAGCGCGTCAAGCTCCTCGCTCTTGAGAGAATTAATGGCTTTGAGTATCTTATCTTCCTCGTGCCTGTATGCGTCAAAGCGGTCGCTTATCTCATCGCCCGCCCTTTCGAGTATATCCTCCTTGAGGCTCTCGTCGCCCGTTGTGATCATTTCCTTAAGCGCAAAATAAAGGTCTTTGAGCACCATGTCATCGCCGAATATAAAATCGCTGTCTACAACAAAAAGCGAAAGTATATTCAAATACATAGCATGGTTATAGTACATGCCAAGCACGCCGTACATATCCCCGAGAGCGTCAAGATTGCCGTCTATGTCGCCCATAGCCTCCATAAGCGCCTCGCCTTCAAGCTCAGCAAGGCTTTCCTCCGTCGCCTTGAGCTTTTCGTACATAAGCGGTATATCAGCCGAAAATTCATTTTCGCAGTCGGCATAAAATATATCCTTCAGCCTAGAAACGCTCGACTGCGCAAAGCCCTCGGGAAGTCCGTCTATAAGAAGCTTTGTGCCCCGCCTCACATAATCGTCGAAGCGCTCCCTTGTCATTCTGAGCGGGAGAGCCGACACAATTTCAGCCTTCTTGAAACTGCTTTCATAATTCTCCTCAAGCCCGCCTACAAATCCTTTCACAAGCTCTGCCACTCTGCCGTTGTTCAAAGGCACTTCCTTCCCTACACGGCTTATGTCCTCAAGCTTGTACATACGCAGTATTTTCTGCCCGAGAGCATCGTTGAAGGAGGTATATCTGTTTATATTTACGGCGCTTTTTACAATTTTGTCCGTTATGCCTCTTATCTCCGCCTCAAACTCCGCCCTGTCCGTTTTTTCAAACAAATCGGCAAGCTTTGTATAAGCCGTCTTTATGTCGCCGTATATCTCCGAAATACACTTCGGCATAACATATTCCGCTTTGGACGCGGGATTTTCCGCTATGTCGTATATGAGATTGAGAAGCACATCCTTCAATCTGTACTCCACAAGCTCCACAAGCTTTTTTTCATCAATTTTTTTAGCCATACGCAAACTCCTTTTAAAAAATATAAAATTCTACTTTAAAATATAACACATTTCTGTTAAAATATAAATAGTATTTTTCAATTTTTTTACTATGGAGAGAATAAATATGAAAAAAATTGCATTTGCAACTCTCGGCTGTAAGGTCAATTTTTATGACAGCGAGGCAATGGCGGAGCTTTTTGCCTCAAGAGGCTATGAGATCACCGACTTTGATAAAAAGGCGGATATATATGTCATAAACACCTGCACCGTTACCAACTTCGGCGACAAAAAATCGCGGCAGATGATAAGGCGCGCAAGACGACTCAACGACAGCGCAGTAATTGTTGCCGCGGGCTGCTATACACAGACATCGCCCGAGGAAGTGATGAGCATAGAGGGCATAAACATAATAATAGGCACAAAGAACAGAGCCGACATAGTTGACATTGTGGAGAGCTATGACCCCGAACGGGGCGTGCTTAACGCCGTGAGCGACATAAAAAGCGAAAATGCATTTGAACCGCTTAAAATAACTAAGCTCAAGGACAGGACAAGAGCCTACATAAAGATACAGGAGGGCTGCAACCGCTATTGCTCCTACTGCATAATACCCTACGCCAGAGGTCCCGTAAGGAGCAGACAGCCCGAGGACATAATAAGCGAGGTAAAAAGGCTTGCAAAAAACGGCTTCAAGGAAATAGTGCTGACGGGCATACATGTTGCAAGCTACGGCTTGGACTTGGGGAACATATCCCTTGCGGACATAGTTGAAAAAGTGCACGGCACGGAGGGCATAGAGCGCATACGCTTCAGCTCCATGGAGCCAAAGGCTGTGGACGACGAGTTTCTTAGGAGAATGTCGGCGCTTGAAAAGGTATGCGGACATTTTCATCTTTCGCTCCAGAGCGGCTGCGACAGGACTTTGAAAGCCATGAACAGGCGCTACACCGCCGAGGAATACGAAGCTGTGTGCGATAACATAAGGCGTGTATATCCCGATGCGGCTATAACCACGGACATAATAGCGGGCTTCCCCACGGAGACCGACGAGGACTTTGAAGAAAGCTATGCCTTTGCCGAAAGGGTGAGGCTTAGCAAAATACACGTATTCCCCTACTCTCCCAAGCCCGGAACGCCTGCCGCAAGGATGCGTCCGCAGGTCGCTCCCGATGTAAAAAACGACAGAACGCACAAAATGCTGGAGCTTAGCGAAAGACTCAACAGAGAATTTATGTCGGCTTTCATAGGCAGAGAAACAGCTGTGCTCTTTGAAAGAAGGAACGGAGACTATCAGGAGGGACACACCGAAAACCACATAAAAGTGCTCGTTAAAACGGACAGAGAGCTGTCAAACCGCATTGAAACGGTGAGGCTTACCGAAATCGCGGCGGAGGAAACAATGTACGCCGAATTGATATAAAAGGAGAGAAATATTATGGACATGAACAGATTATATTACAAGGACGCTTATATGAAGGAATTTACAGCCACGGTCTTAAGCTGTGAGGAGGACAAGAGAGGCTATGCCGTCATACTCGACAACACGGCTTTCTATCCCGAGGGCGGAGGTCAGCCCTGCGATATGGGCACGCTCGGCGACGCTGACATAATATATGTGGGCGAAAAAGGCGAGGACGTCGTGCATTACATAGACAAGCCACTTGAAAAGGGAAGCGCCGTAAAGGGCGTTATAGACTGGGAGAGGCGCTTTGACCTCATGCAGCAGCACTCTGCGGAGCACATAGTGAGCGGACTTTTCCACAGGAAATACGGCTACAACAATGTGGGCTTCCACATGGGCGCGGACATGATAACTCTTGACCTCGACGGCGAGCTGACATGGGCGCAGGTGCAGGAGATAGAGCTTGAAGCCAACCGCTATGTATGGTCGGACACGGAGTGCAGGATATTCACAGCCGAGGGCGAGGAGCTCAAAAACATAGACTACAGAAGCAAAAAGGAGCTTGAAGGCAGCGTAAGGCTTGTGGAATTTCCCGGAGCGGATATGTGCGCCTGCTGCGGCACTCATGTGAAAAGGAGCGGAGAGCTGGGAATAATAAAAATGTTCTCCTGCCAGAGCCACAAGGGCGGTGTGAGGATAGAAATGCTCTGCGGAAAGCGCGCCTTCGACCACATAACGGAGATAGCGGAGCAAAACAAGGAAATATCAAATCTCCTCTCCGCAAAGGTGAAGGAGACCGCAGGCGCAGTCGAAAGACTGCTGAATGAAAATCAATCCCTCAAAAACACCATAACACAGGCGCAGAACGCAAGGCTTGAAAGCATAACAAAGGAATACGCGGGCAAAACCGATGTGCTCATAAATGAAAACGGACTTGACCCCAACGCAGTCAGAAATCTCGCAAATATGCTCATGGAAAGCGGCTGCAAGGGCATTACGGCAGTATTTTCTGGAAGCGACGGCGAGGGCTACAAATACGCCGTGTGCGAAAAAGACGGCGACCTAAGACAATTTGTAAAGGATATGAATTCCGCTTTAAACGGCAGGGGCGGAGGAAAGCCCTTCTTTGCTCAGGGCTCCGTAAACTGCAAATGGAACGACATAGAAAACTGGTTCGGAGGCAGACAAAATGGATAAGAAAAAGAATTTAAAAATAGCCGAAATAGTGCTCGTTATAGCGCTTGTGCTCTTTGTGATATTCGCGGGCATAACATATAAGAACCTTTCCATACTTTCCGAAAATATGGCTCAAATAAACGCCACGGAGACCACGACGGCATTGCAATGAACATGGAAATAAAGAAAACGGCGCTTAAGGATATTCACAGAGTAAAAAGGCTTTATAACGAAGCCTTCCCGAAGTGCGAGAGAATGCCGTTTTGGCTTATGCTCGCGTACAGCTTCAAGGGTAAGCTCGATATGCTCAGCATAACCAAAGACGGAGGCTTTGCTGGTTTTGCGGTGATGCTCGTCTGCGGGGACAAGGCGCTTTTGCTCTACTATGCCATAGAAAAGAGCATGAGAAGCAAAGGCTTAGGCTCAAAGGCTCTGGGAATAATGACCGAGAACTGCAAAAACCATACATTTTATCTTGAAATAGAGAGCACAAAAACAGACTGCCCCGACTTGGAGAAAAGGCTTAAAAGAAAACAGTTCTACCAAAGGAACGGACTAAGCGAAACAGGGCTTGAAGTCTGCCTTTTCGGCACGGATATGGAGGTGCTTTCAAAGGGAAAGAGCCTTGACTATGAGGAATATATAATGCCGTACGAAAAAACCTTCGGAAGGCGCGTAAGAGAAAAAATAACCAAAATTTGAGGAGTGAAAAATATGAAAAAAATACTTATTGCCGTAGACCTGCAGAATGACTTTATAGACGGCGCTCTCGGTACAAAAGAGGCGCAGGCGATAGTAAAAAACGCCATAGAAAAAATAAAGTCCTACCCTTCCGAAAACATATACGCCACAAGGGACACCCACGGCGAGAACTACATGGACACAAACGAGGGAAGGCATCTGCCCGTCGAGCACTGCATAAAGGGAACGGACGGCTGGGAGATACAAGGCGAAATAAAGAAAGCTCTGCAAGGCGCGCGCGTTATAGACAAACCCACCTTCGGCTCAAAGGAGCTTGCGGAGCTTCTTATGGCAGAAAACGAAAAAGAGCCCATAGAAATAGAGCTTATAGGGCTTTGCACGGATATATGCGTAATAAGCAACGCCCTGCTCCTCAAGGCGTATATGCCGGAGGTGAATATAAGCGTAGATAGCAGCTGCTGCGCGGGCGTTACCCCCGAAAGCCATGATAAGGCACTGGATACGATGAGAATGTGCCAGGTGGATGTGAAGTGAGAGAAAATAAAAAGCGGGCTGAGGGAAACCTCAGCCCGTTTTTTATGTATAAGCCTTTTTTGCTTGTATTACATTTAGTTTTGTGATATAATAGGAACAGGGATAGGCGGAAGCCTTGATCTCACAAAGAGATTCAATTTATGCGGTT
>CANRNM010000119.1 GCA_947631975.1 uncultured Clostridia bacterium | reverse complement strand
GAAAAACAAAAACCGCCCGAAGGCGGTTTTGAAAATATCTGAAATTATAAAGGACAGTTGTTCCCTTATGCTCAAACAGAAATTTACTTAAATCTCTCGGGATGCCGTTCTTTTGCTTTTTCATAGTTGTTCACATAATAATACCAGTTATCCTTTGATAACCGATTCACTTCTATCAATTGTTCACCATTAGGCTTTGTTCCGGTGTAGGAATATATTATACCTCGGCTTTCATCCATGACCGACCACATCGTAAAGTTTACAGAATCACCTCCAGACGAAATATATCGGATTCCATTTTCGTATAATGTTTCTATGTGATCAATCAATTCGTTGGGGACCGGTATGGTTTCATAATCTAAATTCTCATGCTTGACCTTCATGCTATACCCATCATCTTCAGGAATGATTGTAATGTAGTCATAATCCATTTCAATTAGTTCACCGGCAACATAGGATAACTCATTTATATTAGCTTTTAAAAATATATCCGTTTTGTTGTAGCTCGGAGCTATGAAAAATTTGTTGAAGCCTATGGCAAACAAATCGCCTCTGACCGTCCATAACGCAAATAAAAATGCTATGAATAATATCACAATTATCGAAGTAATGTTAATAATTATTTTTTTGAATGTGTCCATTGCATGACCCTCATTATACCTGTTTATTCCCAATGATTTCCATCAGCTTCTCTATACTTGAGATTACCATCTCCTTTTTGCTAATCCAAGCTGTTCTCTCAAATCGTTCTCTGTTATTCGACTTTTATTGCCTCCTGTCCATTCTACCAACCCAAAAGCATGGAATTATCAAGGATTTAAGATAACACAAGCAGTACAGATGCCCTCTTGGATTTTATAGTTGATATCCCCCTGATACCTGCCGGATGATGAAATGATACTGTCGATTCCTATACCTCGAGCGGTCGGCAGTCCGTTTTCAAGCTCCAGCTCCGCGCCGCAGGGATTACTGACGGCGATCACCGTTTTATTGCCTACATTTCTGATATGGACTTGAATGGGACCGGGGCTTTTCAGTGCAACGCAGGCGTTAAGAGCATTTTCCAGAAGGTTGGCAAGGATCGCCACAAAATCCACATCGGCGATCTTCGACTGCGCCGGGGTATCCGCTTGAGCAGTGTATTCCACGCCTGCCTTTTTTGCCTTCTCCGCATAGGATCTCAGTATGCCGTTGACTGTGGCGTTCGGACACCATGATGAAAAGCTCTCCGAGGCCTCTTTGTTCTGCCCCAAATAAGCCAATATTCCCTCTGTGTTGCCCTCCCGCGCCATAGCCGCGATACGCTCGGTATGATGCCTCAGATTGTGGCGGAGCTCTCGTATTTTCTGTTCATTTTTTCTCGCATTTTCCACATGGGTCATCAGATATTCAATGTTTTGCCTTACCAATTTGTCCCTTGCTTCCTTTCGCATCTGATGTATGTTGCTTATTATCAGTATGTTAGCTACGGCAAAGGAGCATACAAACAGCGAAAAAAGTATTAAGGTGTTTGAATTGATACCGTTATCCGCAGTGATTTTTGACAGAAGTATCACGAAGGTCAAAAAATATATTATGGAGACGATATTCAGCGATATCCAGTTTTTTGTGCGAAATCCGCTGACATCGCGTATGAGCGGTCTGCCGTATTTATAATATGCAAAAAAAATCGCAAGACAAATAATGCCGTAGAACACACCTCGCATAAAATACACGAAGGTGTCCGAACCGTTCGGCACAAGCAAATAGCATAAATAAAACGAGACAGACAGCGAAATGCAGAAAACGCTGCCGTATGTGATCCAAAGATAGCATTTTTTCCAAAATCCGTCTGCGGACGCATATATAAAAATTCCCCAAAAGTATAGATATGAAAGCATCAAGGCAACAGGCATTCTCCATGGCTTTGACAGAAAAATAAAGCAGAAGCAAAGCTCCAGAAAAAGGAATATACCCGCAGAACTCCACATAAGCGCCGTCTTTTTTGCCGAGTATTTTCTCTCCTGAAGCAAAAGTCCTGCCACAGTATGCGTTGCAAAAAACAACAGGCTTACAAAAAAGGAAATTATGATTCTTTGTATAGTAGGCATCAGCTTTCTGCCTCCTTCAAGTAAAAATCAAAATACGCCTGCTTTAGCTCGGCGCGGCACCGCCTGGGAACAGGGATGAGCGTACCGTCATCCATAAGCAGATCCGTACCGGAAAAGCAGCGGACATGATTTAGGTTGACAATATAAGAGCTCCCGCACCTTATCATGCCTTTTTTGCCCATAATACATTCCCGGAGCTGTGTCGGAGATAGCCACACGGAAAGCTTTTTACCGGAAACAAGTGTAAACACACGCCGTTTGTCTCTTGTTTCTATGTAAAGAATATCCTCCAGAGCTATGCGGTGCAATTCTCCCTCGCAGCGGAGAAGTACCCATGTTCTTTGCTCACGCATGGCAATGACGCGTTCTAAGGCGGCGTCAAACTGTTCCTGCGTGTAAGGCTTGCAGATATAGTCTGCGGCGTGTATTGAAAAGGCGTCGACAGCATAATCCGAGCTGGTCGTCAGAAATACAATATCTGTGTTTTCACTGAAACGGAGAATACTCCGCGCCAGCTCTGTTCCCAGCATATCGGGCATACAAATATCCAAAAGCGCAATATCGGGACCGCCCGATTTATCAAATGCCTCCAGCATTTCAAATGCAGACGAATATATGTCAAATTCAATACCTTGCTCACAATGCGCCGCAGCGTAAGACTGTAGATTATACGATATTTTTTCCCTCTCTTCGGCTTCATCATCACAAATAGATATTTTAAGCATTGTTCCGTTTCCTTTCTTTGAGATGCAGAGGGTAAGCTTTTCGTAGGTATCGACTATTGCCCAAAAACTGCCGAAATGTCCCGCTCATGATATTTTCCTTTCGTACACCTCCGCATAATACATTATATACCAATATTCGTGTCTTTGCAATATGGCTTTTAAGCCAAACTTTTATTTGAATGTTAAAGTCAACGGTTGTTTAAATTTTTTAGCAAGGCAAGTTTTCAATGGTATGTTGAGATCTTGCGCAAATATAAAAGCGAGATACATATAACAAATCTCGCTTTTTAGTATACGATATTTAATTTTTACACAATAACGCCGTTTCTACTCGTAATCCACAACATTTATCCAATTCAGCAGGAACTCTCTTTCGTTTTCGTTGCCCTTTACGGACTGAGAGGCGGCGACAATGGGGAGCCACTGCTGAACATACTGCTTTGCGGTGTCGCTCTTTTTGCAGAACATATCCATATACATTTCCGCAGCTTCCTTATCGCCCTTGAGCGAAAAGAGGAGATATGTCCTTGCCACATCGGCGGAGGCGTTGCCCTGTGTGGCATGCGACCAGTCCAGAACATAATAATTGCCCTCGGGAGATATGATTATATTGCTGGGGTTAAAATCCCCGTGGCACACCTTGTTGTGCTTCGGCATGCCCTCAAGTCTTGTATGCAGCTCATATCTTGTGGTGGCGTCAAGGTCGGTTTGACTTATTTTTCTGTTCATTTTGTCCTTGAGCTTATTAAGAAGCGGAGAACGCTTGGAATGTATTTCCATTTGTATTTCAACAAACTTTTCCATATACTTTTCAAGGTTTCCTCTGTCCTCCTCCATCATGGAGGCAAGGGTCTTGCCCTCCACATACTCGAAAACTATAGCCCAGTTGCCGTCTATTTTTCTGACCTCTATGAGCTGGGGTATCCTAAGACCCGTTTCCTCGACCCTTGCCTGATTGAGAGCTTCGTTCAAAATATCGGACTTTGCAAAGTCCTTGTCAAATTCCTTCACAACATAGTTACCCGATCTGAATATTTTTTTGTTTTTTCTTTCGGCTAAAATTTTATCGACTTTCATAATTATCCTCCTTACTCACCGTAGTACGCCTTTAAATACATTTCCTTCATTTCGCTCATAAGGGGATACCGCGGATTTGCTCCCGTGCACTGGTCGTCAAATGCCTGCTCCGTCATATCGTCGAGCCTGTCAAGGAAGTCCTTTTCGTCAATACCGTAATCCCTTATAGTCTTTTTAATGCCTACCTTGGCTTTCAATTCCTCTATGGCGCTGATGAAGTTTTCAAAAATTTCGTTGTTGTCTTTGCCCTTTATTCCGCAGAACTCGGCACACTCTGCATATCTTTCCAGAGCATGAGGATATTCATACTGAGGGAAGGTACCCATTTTGGTCGGCACGGGGTCGGCGTTATATCTCATTATATGTGTTATGAGCAGAGCGTTTGCAACGCCGTGGGGAAGATGATGAAATGCTCCCAGCTTATGAGCCATGGAATGGCACAAGCCCAAAAAAGCGTTCGCAAATGCCATGCCTGCAAGAGTAGCCGCATTTGCCATTTTTTCTCTTGCCTTTATATCGTCGGCGCCGTTTTCATATGCCGAGGGCAGATATTCAAATATAAGCTTCATTGCCTTAAGGGCAATGCCGTCCGTATAGTCCGTTGCCATGACGGAGGCGTAGGCTTCAAGAGCGTGTGTAAGAGCGTCTATGCCTCCCGCGCTCGTAAGTCCCTTGGGCTGATAAAGCATGTTGTCGGCATCGGATATTGCCATATCGGGCAAAAGCTCATAGTCCGCAAGGGGATATTTTGTGCCTGTGCTTTCGTCTGTTATGACTGCAAAGGGCGTTACCTCCGAGCCTGTGCCCGAGCTTGTGGGGATTGCGACAAAGTAAGCTTTTTTGCCCATTTGCGGGAATTTATATATCCTCTTTCTGATGTCCGAAAATCTCATTGCCATATCCAAAAAATCTGCCTCGGGATGCTCATAGAGTACCCACATTATTTTGGCTGCGTCCATAGCCGAGCCGCCTCCTATGGCTATGATGACATCGGGCTCGAATGAAGCCATTTGCTTTGTGCCCTCCTTGGCGCTTGCAAGATCAGGATCGGGAGCGACATCGTAAAAGCAGGTGTGAGTGATACCCATTTTGTCAAGTACATCTGTGATGGGCTTCGTATAGCCGTTTTTATAAAGAAAGCTGTCCGTTACTACAAATGCCCTTTTCTTTCCCATTTCTCCCAGCTCCCTAAGAGCAACGGGAGTTGAACCTTTCTTGAAGTATATCTTTTCGGGCGTTCTGAACCAAAGCATATTTTCTCTCCTCTCCGCCTCTGTCTTTATATTTATAAGCTGTTTTATGCCTACGTTTTCGGATACGGAATTGCCTCCCCATGAGCCGCAGCCCAGAGTAAGGGAAGGCGTCAGCTTGAAATTGTAGAGGTCGCCTATCCCGCCGTGAGATGAGGGCGTGTTTACAAGTATACGGCAGGTCTTCATGGCAAGTGAAAATTTTTCTATTTTTTCCTTTTCCTTTACATCTATATAAAGCGATGATGTATGACCGAAGCCTCCGTCCTTTACAAGTCTGTCAGCCTTTTCTATCGCCTCGTCAAAGCTGTCCGCCCTATACATGGCAAGCACGGGAGAGAGCTTTTCGTGCGCAAATTCCTCCGATATATCCGTGGACTCCACCTCGCCTATGAGTATTTTGGTACTTTCGGGTACGCTTACTCCCGAAAGCTCCGCTATTCTATGAGCGCTCTGTCCTACGATGCGGGCATTTAATGAGCCGTTTATAATGATGGT
>CANRNM010000118.1 GCA_947631975.1 uncultured Clostridia bacterium | reverse complement strand
TATGTTTACAGCGGAATTTTATACTATATTGTAAAAGCTCAAATTTTGGAAGTTTTTAAAGGAAGTGTGATATGTTATAAAGCTCAGCGATAAAACAGGAATTTAGATTTGCCTTTGCAGATAAACCATATCCGTCAGTTGCTTACCACATTCATATATTGGATGGTCATAGTGTTCTATAAAGAAATTACTGACAATATGTGAGCGAACGAAGCCGCACCGTTCATAAAATGGGAGCGTCAGCGGGCTATCACCGGTACCGACCTGTAAAACCGAATACTTTCCCCGGTACTTTTGCACAATGAACTCAATCAGCGCTTTGCCGTAACCCATCCCTTGATATGCGGACTCTGTTGCTATATTCTTTATCTCTATAACTCCATTTCCCTCATCCGTAATCACACATTCAGCCTTTACGCCGTCATCAAGAAGAACATACATTACTCCTCTATCAAGATAGCGGTCAATCATATCCTCTTGTTCATCTGCCAATAACAGTAATGTAAGATAATCCTTTTTCCCTGTTTTTATCTCTGTAATCTCCATTTTAGACCTCAACAAATATCGAATTACTGATTTCTTAAAATTAAAATTTTTAGAGGCGTATCCTCGTATTATGTCTCAAAAAGTCATTCGCTTATTATTGTCTTTTCATTCATCTCAAAAAGAAGGTCGTCGCATTTATCAATATCAAGCTTCTTATTAAGCGCAAAAATTATTATACTGTCTCTTCTGTTTCGGGAATAAAGCTCTCCTGCCCTGCCTATTCTAAGAAGTCTCTGTGCGTCCTTCAATTCAAGACCCATACCGAAAATAAGCTGTATAAGCTTATCCCTGGAGGGATTGGCTTTTACGCCCGAAAAAATCTGATAGCCGTATATCTGATCCAGCCCCGAATTTTTTATAGCCTCGTTTTTGGACATTTTATATTTTTCAAGCAGCTGCTCCAGATATTCCGAAAGATTTACATCCAGCATTTCATCGGAATTTTCGTCTATGTAGTCTTGGATATTTTCTTTGTTTTGTAATATTTTTAAAAGTTCATCGGTAGTTTTTTTAATATCCATATTTACCGCCTCCCAAAATTATGATATAATATTTTTTAAAAAAAATCAATATACGGAGGAGAAAAAAATGACGGTGCTTGCCGCGCAGTATGAGCTTGAACAATATAAAACACTTGAAAAACTGGATAAAAACGGGAATGTACGCCTTGCGCGGGATATAAGGGACAACAGTCTTTGGGTAATAAAAGCAATATCCGAAAGCGCGGCGGAGACATACAAAAGAATTGTGGGAATAAGCTGTGAAAGTCTGCCGTATATAAGGGATGTGCTCGGAGCAGACGGTAATTATTATGTGATAGAAAAATATGCCGAGGGCTCGGAGCTTATAAAAACCATAGAGGAAAAGGGAAACTTGCCCGTATATATGGTTACATACATAATGAAGGACATATGCGACGCCATGCACATACTCCATTCAAAGGGCATAATACACAGGGACATAACTCCCTCCAACATAATAATAAAAAACAACGGCAGAGCAATGCTGATAGATATGGGCATATCCCGAATAAAGAAAAAAGACACCACCCACGATACACATGTGCTGGGTACAGCGGGATATGCGGCTCCCGAACAGTTCGGCTTTGCCCAGACCGACGTTACGGCGGATATATACGCCTGCGGTGTGATAATGAATGTTATGCTGACGGGTAAGCTTCCCGCAGACGAAAAATACAGAGGCAAGCTCGATTACATTATAGACCGCTGTATAAATATAGACCCCAAGGAACGCTATCATTCCGCAGGAGAGTTCAAGGCGGCGCTCATACGCTCGGAAGGCATAATGGGCAGAGCCATAAACTGCTTTGGCAGGCTGCCGGGCTTCGGCGGAGGCGGATTTGAAAGAGCTGCGGCAGTAGTTGTGTATACAATAGCGGCGTTTTTCTTTGCGATCGCCGTGCTGTGCCTTGCAAGACTGGGCAGCAAATATGACTTTTTGATGTATATCATGTTCAGTATATTTGTAGTGCTTATGCCCTTTCTTATCGCAAGCAATTATCTTGGGTTTATAGACAGAATGTCTTTTACCAAAAATCTCAGCAAGCGTTTCAGACAGATAATATGCTATATATTCGCCTTCTGTGAGTTTACCGTAAGCCTGTTCCTGTTTTTATACTTTTTTGCAATGTAAAGGGAATTACTATGATGAATATAAAACGACTTTATACTCTTTTTTCAGCCGTGGCAATGGCGCTTATAAGCTTTGCACCCGTATGCGGGGAAATATACGGAATACCTTCACAGCCGTTTTCGCTGTATCAGATCTGCGGTGCATATATACTGCTCATTCCGCTTATGATCGTTCTTGACACGGTATTTGACAGCTTTTTGTTATTCCGCTTCAAATTCAATTTCGTATTCTGCGAGTTATGGTGTATCATACTTTTTTACATATACTGCCGTATTGCCGTATACGGCTATAAGCCGCAGAATATGACGCCCGTATTCTATATATCATTTATATTCGCGGCAATAGCCGCCGTGCTTGCTCTTAGCATAAGAGACTGCGATAATTCGGGAATGTCATGTATAAAAAAATACGACCTTGTATGGATAGTGTTCTTTGCGGCGGCAGGCATTTTTCTTGCTTCAAGATGTATAATGATAAAAAACGATCCCGCGTCGATAACAAGCTTTGACGACGCCATATCAAGGACATTCATATGTCCGTATTAAGCTTAAAATACCTCCTCATATTATGCTGTTGGCATAGTACATGAGCGTCTTTTTCTGTTAGAATATAGAAAAAACAAGGAGGTATTTTTTTATGAAGAAAATCATATCAATCATTTTAAGCTCGGTATTGGCTATAAGCATCTGTGTATCGGCATCGGCAAGCACAGGTTATGTTTACAACGGAAGTAAAGCCAATATCGAATACGATGCAATAGTAAAGGACGGAACGCTCTATGTACCCGTATGTGAGGTGGCATTATACGGAATGGTAAAATCGACCGAGGACGCCTCAAAAGGTACCGTAACAATAGAGGCTCTGGGCAGATCCGGATATTTTACACTTACTGCAGGCAGTAATATAGCAAGAAAGAACGGCGTGAACATAGTTATTTCGGGCACGCCCTTCATGTCGAGCGGAGTAATGTATGGTCCTGCCGACTTTATAGGCGAGCAGCTCGGTATGTCGTTCGCCTATGACAGCGCAAGCAATATTGTTACCATAACAAGCACCGGCGACGGAAAAATAAGCACCGTAACGGAACAGCAGACGGCTGCCGCTCCCGGCGAAAAAATGGTAACAAAATCGGAGCTTGAGGCTGCGGGCAAGGGTCCCGACTCCGTAAATTGGCGTTATCAGCAGGATTATCTTGCCAACAAGCCTATACCCGAATCTGCGCTCATATATAAGCCAAAGGCTGCTGCTCCTTCGGCATCGTCTTCGGGTGAAAAGATGGTAACAAAATCACAGCTTGAGGCTGCGGGCAAGGGTCCCGACTCCGTTAACTGGCGCTATCAGCAGGATTATCTCGCCAACAAGCCTATACCCGAATCTGCACTCATATATAAGCCGAAAACACAGAATAAGCAGTCTTCGTCATCATCGTCAAGTTCAGGCTACACGCCAAGCGATAAGGGACTTTTAGGCGATATATTCAGTCCTATAACGGATACATTTGACGCAATATTCGGAAAAGGCTCTTCGGATTACTATCTTGAGCACGGACACTTATAATAAAAACATTTGGGGATGCTTTGCTGCATCCCCTGTTTTATGATTACGCCCCGCTATGCCATCGGCATAGTACGGGCTGTTTTTTGTGTGTTAATATAATATATAAAAATATTATAAGAGGAAAAGACATGAAAAATAAAAATATGCTTATATGTGAAGACTGCGGTAAAAATATAAGCGAAAATGCAGGATATATAGACGGATATCCTTACTGCGCCGAATGTTACAGACACAATATGAATTATAACGGCATACACGATGAAGGTTACCGTCCGAAGCCCGTATTCTTCGGCAAGGGTGAATACTACAAAATAACCGTGGATATAGACGGCGGGGGATTTTTGGACACAAAAGCAGAAATGCTCCTCAGCGCCTTTAACAAAAAGCGCGGGGAGCATATGTACGCAGTGCAAAACGAAAAGCTTAAAAAGGGCTTTAGCTTAGTGTTCAGCCCTATGACGCTGTGTTATTTCGATAAAAATATAGGTTGGAAAAAGCTCAAAAAAACAGTCTTTGATATGGGCTACAGAATAATAAATGTAAATATAAGCGCAGTGAAATAAAGCTATTTCAGAAGCTCATCATAGCTTGTTTCAAGAGCGTCCTTAATGGCTCTGAGCTGTGAAAGCTGAATATGCTGTATGCCCCGTTCTATCTTTACAAGAGATTCTCTTGTAAGGGGAACGCCCATAAGCTGTACTTTTCTCACAAGGTCTGTCTGCCCTATTTTGCGGGACAAACGGATCTTTCTGATATTTTTGCCTATTGTTCCTTCATGATCCTGTTTTATCTTTTGTTCCGTCATGTAAACACCTCTCAAAAAAGGACTGAAATAAGTTCGTTTTTTGTTGATTATAGTAAAATAATGTGGTATAATGGGACTAGAACTAGTCCTATATGTAATAATAAGTTATCAGAAAAAGGAGGAAAATTTATGTTTTTACACGATATTCCCGAAAATCTTATGGGCTCATTTTTAAATATGGCATATTCGGTAATAGCCGCCGACGGCAAGGTTACGGAGGAAGAAAAGAATATGCTCGATCAGTACAAGCTGGAGCTAAATGTAAAAGAATTGCCTAAAATGAAGGAAGTAGATATCAACAAGGAGCTGGACAAGTTTGCAAGGCTTACGGATATTGTAAAGAGGGAGATATTCTTTGAGCTTTTTTCTCTGACGCTTATTGACAATGATTTTGACGACAGCGAAAGAAAAATAATGAACAGCATAGCAAAAAAGCTGTCTGTCAATAAGGAAGACATGAAAAAAATGGAAAAGATAAATTACAAGATAATAGAAGCCTACAATGAGCTGGGAGAAATAATAAGAAAGAAATAAGCAAGGCTTTATAAAAAACAATGCAAAATGATGAATTTTACAAAAAACAGGAGGATAACGGGCAATGTTACCACTTTTTCCAATCGCGGCTGCTGTAGGAAGCGCTTTATTCGGAGTAAACCGCGGAATGAAGGCATCCGACAATAATGACAGAGCAAGGCGACTTATAAGCGAGGCAGAGGAGATATATGACCGCGCCGAATCAAACTATTACTCCAAAAAAAGGACCATGGAAAATTCCTTTGAAAACTTGGGAAAGAAAAAGCTAAGAGCTTATAATGACTGCGCAGAATATTTCTTTGCCCTTTTCGATACATTTAAAAATGTAACAGTAGAGTCTGAAATAAAAATGGACAGTATTCCTTTGATTGATTTTTCAAATCCCAAGGATTTTGAAGTCGCTCGAGTGGAATCCATGAGCGCGACAGAATTGGTCGGGGCAGGACTTGGCTCCGTCAGCGCAGGCGTACTTGCGGGCTTTGGCTCATACAGCGCCACAATGATGTTTGGCACAGCCTCCACAGGCACGGCTATTGCTTCGCTTTCGGGCGTTGCCGCTAAAAACGCTGCCCTTGCGTCTTTGGGCGGAGGCTCTATTGCTGCGGGAG
>CANRNM010000117.1 GCA_947631975.1 uncultured Clostridia bacterium | reverse complement strand
CCTTGTAAAGGTCGAGCACGAGGAAGTCGTTACAATGGCAAGGTATTTAAGCCAATACGGGCTTAAAAAATGTACATTCAAAATATCTCTTGACGAAAACCTCATAACTGCTCTTAAGGTGATAGATAAGCTTGGCTTAAGAAGCCTTAAGCCCGTGGATGTGGACGGCGTGAGCGTTGTGCCCAGGGATGTTGTGGCAGCCTGCGCGCCCCAGCCCAAGGACATAGGCGACGAAATGAAGGGAAAAATGCTTGTGGGCGTTCACTGCATAGGCAAAAAGGACGGAAAGCGCAGGGAATATTTTATGTATCAGCCCTTTGACAACACAAAGTCAATGAAAAAATGGGGCTCCCAGGCTGTCGTCATGCAGACGGGCTTCGGCGCAGCCCTTGCGATAGAGCTCATAGGCAGAGGCATATGGCGGGATAAGGGAGTGTTCTCTCCCGAGTATTTCGACCCCGAGCCGTATCTGGAGCTTATGAGAGAAAGCGGATTTATATATAAGATAGAGGAAAGATAAAAAGGCGTATTTTTACGCCTTTTCAGACTGTCGAAAAATTCAAAAAAAATAAAAAAATGTTATATACGGGCGTGCAATGCACGCCCCTACAAACCACAATGTGAGCTAATCACTCGTAGGGGCGAGCATTGCTCGCCCACAAAATTTTATACAACAAGGTGTTTATCGACACGCAAAAAGGCGTATTTTTACGCCTTTTTTTATAGAAAAATTTTCTTTTAAAAAATATATTCTTCTTTTTGTGCACAAAAAGAAGCAAAAAGCGTGTTCAGAACTTTTGCTTCGCAAAAGCCGCACTTCGTGCGTCTAAGTGTATTTTGTAAACAAAATACAATGATAATTCTTTGCGGTGCAATAGGAGAGCCTAGAGGTAACGGTCAACCCCTAATTCTTGGCTCCCCTTTCGGGGGAGCTGTCGCGAAGCGACTGAGGGGGGATAGGGGAAAACCGGCATTTGAATCGAAAAGATCAATACACCGTTATTTCTTAAACACTGCTCTGACCCTATCATACGACTTCCTTGCGCCCCTGCCGGACAGCTCGCTTATATGCTTGCCCCACTGTGTTGCCACTTCGAGGGCGGCGGCGTATTTATCCGCAAGCGTAACGGCGTATGACTCCTTATATTTGGGCATACCGGGATAAAGCGGCCACATATGCTTAAGTATGGCGTCCGCCTCCCTGTCGGATATGTCGGACAGCCTTGCCGCATTTTTCACAGCCAGACGCGGATGCAGAAAGGCGTGGAGCTGCGGCGTTTTTTTGTGGTGCCAGTCGTACCAATAGAGGTCGTGCAGAAGCCCCGCTCTTGCTGCCATGCGGGGGTCGGCTCCTATTTTCTTTGCTATTCTGAAGCTGTAATAGGACACATTGAGGCTGTGCTGAAGCCTCGATGTTCTGTGATGCTGTTCAAACTTATCCAGCCTCCTGAAATTTTCTGTGTCCCAAAGGTCGCTTATATACGACCTGAACTCCGCCACATCGGGGTCGGAGGTGTCTTTTAGATCTACTCTTGAGCCTATAGCCTTATTCATACTCATCTCTCCTATATGTTCAGACCATATCCTCGGGTCTGTCCTTGTCCATATCGGGCACATATTTCCTAAAAAGGTTCATAAACATAAGCGACGTCAGTATACCGTAAGCTCCCGCGCATACTATTATGAGTATGCCCCATCTTATAAGCACCGCGCAGACCGCAAAGAGCAGTATAAGGCAGGTGAATGTGGTGAGCAGGTGTCTGTTTGCCATGAAAAACGCCGTCTTTATCAGCTCTCCCGTCTTAAGCTCAAAGCGCGAAAGCACGGGAAAAACATATACCGTAAAAATAACGAGCTCGTAAAGTATGACATACTGTATGAGATAAATTATAGTGTTCACGGTGGATGTGGGCTCAAAATAATTTATGTTTATAAAGAGTATGCCGCCTATGAGCATAATAAGAAGCGTAACGGCGGTCGCCTGTAAGAAATTTGACTTGAAGCTCTTTAAAAAATCCCTCGAAACATAGCCCTCGCGGTTGGAGAGCTGGCGCGTGGTAACATAGTAAAGCGCCGTTGTTGACGCGCCTATTGTTATCACGGGAATACTGCATATGAGCCAAAGTATTGTTATTATTATAAGGTCGCCCAGAAGCGTGCCCCATTTATAAAATTTGCTGTCAAGCCCCAGCCATTTGTCCATAACCGATCTCCTTAAAGTTTAAAATGATTTTCTTCATTGTCATTTTTATTATACAACATTGAAGTCAACTTATCAAGATTTTTGAATAGAATTTACTATATATTAATTTTTGACAGGCTGAATAAAATATGCCTGTTGCATGGAGGTAAATATGGCTGTCGGCTATTTGCAGGTCTCACTTTATGACAGTTCTATGGCAATGCCCGTTTCGGGCGGCAGAGTTACGGTAAGCAGAAACGGAGAAATACTCTACGATGTTTTCACCGATATTTCGGGTCAGACGGAGGTTATGGAGCTGGAGGCTCCGCCCGTCGAATATTCTATTGAGGAAAACGAGCCTCAGCCCTACGCGGGCTATGACATAAGCATAAGCGCCGACGGCTACGAGGATGTGAATATTTACGGCGCGCAGGTTTTTGCCGAAAGCACGGCTTTGCAGAGGGTTACGCTCATACCCGGCGAGGGAAACGAGATCATAAACGTTCCTCCGCCCGTTCTCTGGGGAGATTATGAAAACAAGGAAAGAGAGGACGAGGTGAAGCCCATACCCGATGAAACGGGCTTTGTGGTGCTGGACAGGGTGGTAATACCCGAGTACATTGTGGTAAAGGACGGAGCGCCCTCGGGAAACGGCGCCGTTTACTATGTGCCCTATAAGGACTATATCAAAAACGTCGCGTCCTCGGAGATATACTCCACCTGGGAGGATGCAGCCATAAGAGCCAATGTGCTGGCTATACAGTCCTTTGTGCTGAACAGGGTGTTTACGGAGTGGTACAGAAACAAGGGCTACAACTTCACGATAACCAATTCCACAAGATACGACCAGTCCTACAGCCAAGGGCGGACAATATACGAAAACATAAGCAATATTGTGGATGAAATGTTCACAAACTATATAAGGCGCGAGGGACAAAGACAGCCACTCTTTGCGCAGTACTGCGACGGCAGAAAGGTCAGCTGCCCCGGCTGGATGACGCAGTGGGGAAGCGAGGAGCTTGCGCGCCAAGGCTACACGACAATACAGATATTGAGGCATTATTACGGAAACGACATATTTATAGACACTGCCGAAAAGGTTCAGGGCGTGCCCTTGAGCTATCCCGGAGAGGAGCTTAACATAGGCTCGAGGGGCGATGATGTGAGGACTATACAAAATCAGCTCAACACCATAGCGGGCACTTATTCAGCCATACCCAAGCTTAGGGCGGACAGCATATACGGCGAGGCTACGGCTGCTGCCGTGCGGGAATTTCAGAGGATATTCAATATGCCCCAAACAGGCGTTGTGGATATGGCGACTTGGTATCAGATATCGCAGATATATGTGGCTATAGAAAAGCTTGCGGCTCTGTGAAATGCCGAGGGGCGATATTCTCCCGCGCTTTATTGACAACAAATGACGGAAATAGTATCAGACTGTCAAAAAAGTATATATAAAAAACCTTCTGTAACCGTCCCTTGGCTTTAGTGGACTAAAGAACGACATGAAAGGCTCCCTCCGGGAGGGAGCTGTCGCCCGCAGGGCGACTGAGGGAGAATGCGTTATGAACATTTTTTACTCCCTCCGTCAGGCTTACGCCTGCCACCTCCCTCGGTGAGGGAGGCTTACCGAGCACCCACAAAACAACTAAAGGGTCAAAAAATATTTTATCGACACGCAGAGCTCCCCCCGCAATGTTATCCCTGCCCTTTATTGACAACAAATGACGGAAATAGTATAATAATATATTGAAAAGGGATGATACAAATGACAGCAGAAAAAGAAAACACAGCAAAAACCATAAAAACGGTGCTGGACACTTTGGATTACGGCGAGCTTGATTCGCCCTACGCCACGGGCAAAACAGTAAGGATAAAAAAGCCCGAAAATGTAACGGAAAAAGAGCTTTACAAGGACATTGTGCTCATAGCCCTGCCATGTCTTGTGGAATTTGTGCTCACACAGCTTACAAGCATGGCAGACCAGGTGATGGTAGGTCATCTGCCGGGGCAGGAGGGCATAAACGCTCTTGCGGCTGTGGGACTTGCAACACAGCCCAAGTTCCTGCTTATGACTATGATACAGGCGCTCAATGTCGGCGCAACGGCTCTTATAGCGCGCTTTAGAGGTCAGCAGAACAGAGAAAAGGCAAACCTTGTATTAAAGCACGCAATAATATTCAACTTTATAATATCCATAATATTTATGTCAATAGGTCTTTTCTTCTGCGAGGACCTCATAAGATTTATGGGCGGCAGCGGAATAAGCGAGGAAACGCTTAGACTGGGCATAAAATACCTCAATATCCAGCTCTACGGCTTCATTCCCCTTACATTGGGCATTACGGCTACGGCGGCTTTGAGAGGTATAGGCGACACCAGAACGCCAATGGTTTACAACACGGTCGCAAACATTGTCAATCTTTTCTTCAATTACATAATGATATACGGACACTTCGGCGTGTCCAAAATGGGCGTAACGGGCGCGTCGTGGGCAACGGTAATAGGTCAGTGCGTAGCCTTCGTTATAGCCATGAGCGTCATAGTTAGCAAAAAGCACTATGTATATGTCAACTTCAAGGAGCCCTTCGTATTTGACAGGGAGATAATGAGCGGAGTCATAGGCATAGGCATACCCTCAATGGTGGAGCAGGTGTTCATGCGCACGGGTCTTATAATATACACAAAGCAGGTCACGGGACTCGGCGACACAATATATGCAACTCATCAGGTATGTATGAACATACAGGCTATGACCTTCCTTGTGGGACAGGCGTTTGCAAGCGCAGCCACAACGCTCATGGGTCAGTCCATAGGAAAACGGCGCTACGACATGGCGTCCATATATATGCGGCGAGCCAGAAATCTGGGAATAGGCGCGGCGTGCGTGCTTATATTGATAATGATATCCTTCAACGAGCAGATAATAGGCATATTCAAGGACTCGGAGGAGATAATAAGGCTGGGCGCGCCCATACTTATACTGCTTGCGGCAAGTCAGCCCTTCCAGACAGACCAGTTCATAGTATCGGGCGGACTGAGGGGCGCGGGCGATACCCGCTTCGCCGCCATCGTTACGGCTTCGACTGTGCTCGGCGTGCGTTCCGTGCTCTGTATGATACTTATAAATGTATTCAATTTCGGGCTTTGGGGCGCTTGGATAGCCCTTGTTGCAGATCAATGCCTGCGTACGGCAATTATGTCCATGAGATACCGTTCGGGCAGATGGAAGGCAATAAGCAAGAAGCATACGGCAGTTGTATAAGCTTTGCATAAAGGAATTATCGGAGGAAATTATGGAATTTTTATTCGTTGCTCTGGGCGGAGCGGCAGGAGCCATGGGAAGATACGCTATAAGCCTTTTGTCCGTCAAAACGGGTTTTCCCGTGCTTACGCTTGTAACCAACATAATAGGCGCGGTGCTTATAGGCTTCATTGCGGGCATTGCGGAGGATAAGGGCGATGTTTCGCCCTATACGGTGCTTTTCTGGAAAACGGGCGTATGCGGGGGATTTACCACATTTTCCACATTTTCGCTCGAAGCGTTCACGCTTTTTGAAAACAAGGCGTATTTATCCGGCGGAGCTTATATACTATTAAGCGTTGTTTTTTGTCTTGCGGGTATTTTCTGCGGCAAAAGGCTGTCAATGCTTTTAAGCTGAAAGCGTTATAAAAAAATAAATTAGGAAGGATGATTTTGACTATGAGAAAATGTATAAGATGCGGAGCGCAGATGCAAGAGGACTTTACATTTACGGGAGGCTACGGAAATGTTATTCGCCCCAAGGGCTTAAGCCTTAAAGCCGTTTATCCCAAGGCAGCCGTGTGTATGCATTGCGG
>CANRNM010000116.1 GCA_947631975.1 uncultured Clostridia bacterium | reverse complement strand
AAGACGACCCTTGCCCTCCATGTCGTGGCAGAGGTGCAGAAGCTTGGCGGAACGGCTGCTTATGTGGATGCCGAGCACGCTCTCGACCCCGTTTACGCGCGCAACCTGGGCGTAGATATAGACGAGCTCTATGTTTCGCAGCCCGATTCGGGCGAGCAGGCTCTTGAAATAACCGAAACCATGGTGCGTTCGGGCGCAATAGATATAGTTGTTGTGGACTCTGTTGCGGCTCTTGTGCCCAGAAGCGAGATAGAGGGCGAAATGGGCGACGCCACAATGGGCGGACAGGCAAGGCTTATGTCGCAGGCTATAAGAAAGCTTGCCTCCGTCATAAGCAAGAGCAACTGTATAGTAATATTCATCAATCAGCTTCGCTCCAAGATAGGCGTTGTGTTCGGCAATCCCGAGACCACTACGGGCGGCGCCGCTCTCAAATACGGCGCTTCGGTCAGAATAGACATAAGGCGCGTCGACTCCATTAAGTCGGGCAGCGAGGCTATAGGAAGCCGAACAAGGGCAAAGGTAGTCAAGAATAAGGTCGCGCCTCCCTTCAAGACAGCCGAGTTCGACATCATGTACGGCACGGGCATAAGCCATGTGGGCGATGTGCTCGACCTTGCCGCCGAGGTGGACGTTGTGCAGAAGGGCGGAGCATGGTACAGCTATGAGGAAAACAGGATAGGTCAGGGCAGGGAGAACGCCAAGAAATATCTGGAGGAAAATCCCGAAATCTGCCGTGAGATAGAAAATAAGGTCAGGGAGCACTTTGCGCTTAAGCCTCTGCCCGAGGAGGACGACAGAGAGGTGCTCGTTCTGCCCGAGGATATTGAATAAAATGCGCGAAATACATATTACGGAAAAGGAACAGGGACAGAGGACGGATAAATTTCTTATGAAATATATGTCCCTTGCCCCCAAGTCCTTTATATACAAAATGCTTAGAAAAAAGAATATAAAGCTCAATTCAAATAAGGCTCAGGGCGGCGAGCTGCTTAAGGCAGGCGATATCCTGTGCCTTTATTTGTCGGATGATACCATAGAGGGCTTCAGAGAGGTAAAGAGCATTAAAAAAGCTTCCGGGGACATAGATGTGATATATGAGGATGAGAATGTCATTTTCTGCGCCAAACCGCAGGGGCTCATAGTCCACCCCGACATCGGGCACAAGACCGACACTCTCAACGACCGCCTTCTATATTATCTCCTTAAAAAGGGCGAATACGATCCCGAGGGCTCTCTCGGCTTCACTCCCTCCGTGTGCAACAGGCTGGATGTGAACACAAGCGGCATAGTTACAATGGGCAAAAATCTGCCTGCCGTGCAGCAGCTCAACAGAGCCTTCAGGCAAAGGCTTGCCGATAAATATTATCTGGCTGTGCTGCGGGGCGAGATGAAAGAGGGCGGGACCGTGCGGGGCTATCACATAAAGGATGATAACAATGTGGCGCGTCTGGTTTCCGACAGCGGCAAGGGAAGTCCCATATGCACGCACTACAGACCGCTGGAATACGGCGGAGGCTTCACTCTTGCAGAGATAAAGCTCGAAACAGGCAAAAGCCACCAGATAAGGCTTTGCATGAGCGAGATAGGCTTTCCCGTTGCGGGCGACAGAAAATACGGCGACAAGGCTGTGAACAGGCGTCTTTTGTCCGAGTTCGGCATCACCGACCAGCTCCTCCACAGCCATAGGCTCATACTCGGGCTTAAGGACGGCGCTCTTGATTATCTTTACGGCAGGGAATTTACCGCGCCTCCCCCTCATAACTTCGCAAATGTATGCTCATATTTTTTTGAAAAAACATATTGAAAAAAATTTTTATATGGGTTATACTATATATTGACTTTTTGTGCAGATGACTGCAAATAAATTAAGAGGGGAATATACAAATGAAAGCAATTATATTGGTCGCAGGCTATGCAACGAGGCTCTATCCGCTCACCAAGACCACGCCCAAGCCGTTATTGAGCGTAGGCGGAAAGCCCATTATAGACTATATCGTAGACGAAATTAACACACTTGATGCCGTAGACAGCATTTTTGTAATAAGCAATCATAAATTTGCGGAGCATTTTGAAAAGTGGGCGGCAAATAAGCCCAATCCCAAGCCCATCACCGTCATTGACGACGGCACGGACTCCGATGAAAACAAGAGGGGCGCCATAGGCGACATACAGTATACCATAGAACGGGGAAATATAGACGACGATGTTGTAATAATCGCGGGCGACAATCTTTTCACATATAAGCTCAAGGATTACTACGGCTATTACAGCGAAAAAAAGGCGGACTGCGTGTGCGTGAAGCAGTTTGACGACCCCGAGATGATAAAACAGCTCGGCGTTGTGCTCATGGATGAGGACGACAGGGTCATAGACCTGGAGGAAAAGCCCCAAAAGCCCAAGAGCAATAAGGCGGCATTTGCCACCTATATGTACACCAAGGAGACCGTCAAGCTTTTCAAGAAATATCTTGACGAGGGCAACAGCCCCGATGCTCCGGGATATTTCCTTCAGTGGCTCCACAGCAGAAAGCCCGTTTACGGCTATGTTATGCAGGGCGAGTGTTACGATATAGGCACTCATAAGGCGCTCGAAGAGGTGCGCCGCATTTATGGAGAATAACCCCCTCAGTCAACTCTACGAGTTGACAGCTCCCCCAATGGGGGAGCCAAGAATTCTGGGTTAGCCTATACCTCTCGGCGCCCCCTCCGGGGGAGCTGTCGCCTGAAAGGCGACTGAGGGGGATTTTATAACATAATTAGTAAAAATTTATGACTTTTTAACAGTCTGTAGGGGAGAGCTGTGCTCTCCCGTTTTTATGATATTAAAAAAACGAGGTGATAATATGCCTTCTGCCGCAGCCGACGAGGACAATTATCTGGAATGTGAGAAAAAATGGATATTTGCGCTTCTTATGTTTGTGGGCGGCTTTTACGGCGCTTACACCTATTCCATAAGGGGCGGTGTCTTCTGCAATGCGCAGACAGCCAACTTTGTGCTTTTCGCCATGTCCTTGGGAGGCGGAAATTGGCGCAGGGCGCTTTATTACATAATACCCATGAGCGCGTATCTTGCGGGTGCCATAGTTTCCGAGATACTGCCTACGCCCGTAAAGAAAAAATATATGGTACGCTGGGATACGATGCTCATATTCATAGAGATGCTTGCGGTCGTGATACTGGGCTTTCTGCCCGAAACGGCGCCTTTTCAGATATCTCAGGTAACGGTGAATTTCATCTGCTCCATGCAGTACAACACCTTCAGACAGGCGCAGGGAGTGCCCATGGCTACCACCTTCTGCACCAATCACCTAAGGCAGACGGGCATAGCCATAGCCAAGGCAATAACGAAAAAGGGCGAAAGGAAGCATATTCTCCGCGCCCTTGAGCATATAAGAATGATATTTGTGTTTGTGCTCGGAGCCGTCATATCCACTGTGCTTTGCTCCCGTTTTCTGGGCAGAGCCATATGGGGCGCGCTCATACCGCTGGCTGTCGTGTTTGCCGACCTTTTCATAGACGATGTAAAACAGCACGGCGACCTTGACGCAAAACCGCACGGACATTGAAATTTAAGGAGAAAAATATGAAAAATGTAGATATTTACACCGACGGAGCCTGCTCGGGCAATCCCGGGGCGGGAGGATACGGCGCAGTCCTTTTGTATAACGGCGCAAGGAAGGAGCTAAGCGCGGGCTATAGGTCCACCACCAACAACCGCATGGAAATGCTCGCCGTCATAAAGGCTCTGGAGTGCCTCAAGGAGCCCTGCAGGGTTACGCTTTACAGCGATTCAAAATATGTTGTGGACTCCATAACAAAGGGTTGGGTATACGGCTGGCAGAAAAAAAACTGGATAAAGTCCGACAAAAAAAAGGCGCTCAACGTGGATTTGTGGGAGAGGCTCCTGCCTCTTTTAGAAAAGCACGAGGTCAGCTTTGTGTGGGTCAAGGGACATGCCGACAATGCTGAAAACGAACGTTGCGACGAGCTTGCGCGCGCCGCTCTTGCCGATGATTTTTTATCGGAGGACAGCAATTATAACGCTTGACATTGCCCTTTTTAGGGTATATTATTAATATAAACTTATTAAAGGAGGAAACAAAAATGCTTAATGAAAAGGTTTCGGCACTTTTAAACGAACAGGTGAACAAGGAGCTTTACTCGGCTTATCTCTATCTTGAGTTCTCAAATTTCTACACCGAGCAGGGACTTGACGGCTTTGCAAACTGGTACAGAATACAGGCTCAGGAGGAGAGAGACCACGCAATGCTCTTTGTGGACTATATGCATCAGAACGGCGCCAAGGTAACATATGAGGCTATAGACAAGCCCGAGGCAAAGCTCAATGAAAATATCGACCCTCTTAAGGCGGGACTTGAGCACGAAATATATGTTACCGGACTTATAAACACCATTTATGACGCAGCGCACAGCGTGAAGGACTACAGAACAATGCAGTTCCTCGACTGGTTTGTGAAGGAACAGGGCGAGGAAGAGGCAAACGCTTCGGAGCTTGTCAAGAAAATGGAGCTTTACGGCTCCGATGCAAGAGGACTTTACCTCCTCGACAGCGAGCTTTCGGGCAGAGTATACTCCGCACCCTCGCTTACGATTTAAAATTTATAATTAAAAAAATCAAAATATTAAAAATGTTACAAACGGGCGTGCAATGACCGGTCGTATTGCTTCGTTCAGTATTTTCGGCGGAGCCGAAAACCGTCTTTCAGACGTCCGATAAATCTTTCGGTACAATATTACTGCTCGCCCATGCAACCAAGGCACGCCCCTACAAACCACAATGTGAGCTAATCACTCGTAGGGGCGTGCATTGCACGCCCGCAAAATTTCATACAATAAGTTGTTTATCGACACGCAAAAACGGGAGAGCCACGCTCTCCCGTTAATATTATTCATCAATATGATATAATCCGTCGTCGGGCATATTTCCGCCCAGAATATCCGAGTTGCTTTCGCCCACAGCCTTATAAAAATTGCCCATCATTTTTTTCATATCCGTGCCCGTCTTGAATATCACTCCGCAGCCCGGCACAGCCGCTTTGCACGCGTCAATATTGTCCGCAAGCGCAAATTTATTTGCAGCCTCGGCTGTTTCCTGCGAGTCCCTTTTAGCTATCTGCGCAGCGGCGTTATAGTCCTTCAGCACATTCAGAAAAGCATTGTAGTTGTTTGTTATAAAGTCCTTTCTGACCGTCAGACAGCCCGTAACAAGCTCGCTGTCGGTTATTTCATACCAATAGTCGTACAGGTCAATGGCGCTTTTCACATTTTCGCTTGTAACATAGCTGAGATAAGGCTCCTGAGTGAGCGCAAGCTTTATGCTTCCGTTTTTCAGCCCATCTATAAGCTGTTGGTTGGTGTCCACCCAGTTGTATGTTACATTTATATTGTTGTGAGCCGCGATTATGTTGAACACGGTGTCCGCCATGTCGTCCTCCGCGCTTACGGTTATTTCCTTGCCGTTAAGGTCTGAAATGTCGTTTATTTCGGAGCCGTTTTCGGCAATGTAATAGTTGGAACCGCCCGTAACCGCCGCCACCTGACACGGCACTGTCTTATAACTCAAAAGCGCCTTGTCCGGAGGCATCACAGCCATGTCCAACTCGTCGTCCTCAAACGCCTGCATAAGCTCGTCCGCCGTGTTGAACACCACGGGCATATATTTTTCGTAAGCAGTGTCGTTTTCGGTATTTACAAAAAGAGGCGTTGCGCCCAGAGCGGCAGCGCTGTTCTTTATAAGCCCTATTTTTACTTCTGTTTTCTGATTTTCGACCGCCTCGCTGTCCGATGAAGGAGGAGCGGTGCCTATTGAAACTATGGAATCGCCCGGATTCTCCTGTACGGCGTTGCTGCAGGAGGCGCAAAATATAGTGATCGCCGCCATCGAAACGGCTAATATTTTCTTGTTAAAAAATGCTGACATATTCTCCTCCAACACTTTAAGCCAAATTGTGGCTTATACTATATTTATTGTAAACTTTATGGCACTGTTTGTCAATAGCAAAAAAAGATTTTTGTTGCAGGCAAGCATTGTCCGCCCACTCCCCCTCGCAAAGTGAAATTCAATTCTAACCGTTTTTGCTTGGGGGATTTGATACCATTTGATTTTTCCTGATACCTATT
>CANRNM010000115.1 GCA_947631975.1 uncultured Clostridia bacterium | reverse complement strand
AAATCTGACAGAAAGGGAGGAATGTTTTTTATGAGATTGGATTTCAAGAAAGGTTTAAGCTTTGTGCTCGCGCTGGTAATGATGGTGAGCACGCTGACGGTGGTGAATGTGGTGAGTGTTAGCGCAGCGGCAAATACAGGTTATTTTTCTTTAGATGCCAATGATTTATCAAAATTGGAGGGAAAAACTCAGGAGGCGGGTTTTACCAAAGTTGTAGGTCTCGCTAATGATAATACAGTAAGTGCATATAAGACGGAAGCAGGAAGTAATTCCTTTGATGATACGGTTCTTGTGGGCACGGGTAAAGTTTTTACAAAGGAAGCAAAATTGAGTGGAGGTGATTATGAATTTACAACTGCTGTAGCAGGTACAGTTAATGTATATGCATATGCTGCCAGCACTGGTCGTACTATTACTATTACGGCTAAAGATAATGGATCTTCAACATCTAATAATGATACTAGTTTAGGTGATAGATGGAAAGTAGTAGTTAAGTCATTACCAATTACTGTATCTAATCCGGAAAGCCCTACGACTGTTACTATATCAGTTAAAAGTGGTGTAGTAATACTTGGTATAGATTTTGTAACCGACGGTGGCAGTCCTGCTGAGCCCGAGAAGGCTACGATCTCCGGCAAGGTGACCCTCAGCGACACGTATGAGTATATACCGCCCACGGGTGTTACGAGCGATAAGGATGACACAGATGAACCTTATACCTGCGATAAAAATGTAACATTTAATGGCAGCGAAGACACCAAAAAGACTGTAGAGCGTGATGCAAATTCGCTCAGCGTTACGGTAAAGGGTCCTGGCGAGGTTAATGTAAATGATGTTAAAACATCGGGCAATACATATACAATAGGAGGAACAGACGGTCTTACGGCAGGTGATTATGAAATAACTATAACTGCCGACGGACAAAAAACGGTAGAAACAGTTAATATGCCCGACACACCTGCTCCTCAGATACACGATGTCAAAATTCAAACACCTTCATACGAGGTTAAATTTGTAACTAATATAAAGAACTTTGAGGATAATGTTGATTCAAAGAATAAGCCTACGCTTAAAGTAAAGCTCAAGGACAGCGATGATTATCTGTTTGCGCTCAATGATGTTACATATTACAACATAAGCGATAAGGATGTTAATAACGGCGCAAGCACAACTCATACTATTAAAATGCCTGCCGGCGACTATGAATATGTATATGATAGCACTGACTATGAGCTCAGTCTTTCCGATGACGAAAGTTCAAGTTCAAGTCTTAACTTTAATGTAAGCAGAGCATCAACAAAGAATATATACTTTATACCTAAATATGATGAAGCAGGAGCAAAAACCGAGGTTGATGCTCATAAAAATGAGATTATCAACTCTGTAACTAGAGGTACATATACATTCAAAACGGATATTATACCAAGTAATGAAAATACACCTACTTCAGTTGGAATAGAGTATAACAGCACTGCATATCCGGACGAAAGCGACGGCACACAGCATGGTATGGTTGCTTACTTTGTAAAAGGACTTCAGAATAACAAAGAGGATAGACCGGAAAATCAGTATTTGGGTCTCAGCAAGGATCACGGCGCGATTATATTTAAGGTAGGTACGCCTTTACTTGCCAAGATCGAAACAGGCTATAAGGCTTGCGTACTTTATGAAGTAGGCAGTAAGGAAAATGCTATCAACGGCAGCCACTCGGCTATTCCCATTGACAGCAGCTTCGGCAAGAGAACAGTATCTCTTGCGCCGGGAACATATGCTGTTATATCGCTTGCAGATCCGGCTAAGAGTACAGAGGCTCAGGTAAAATCCATAGAGTTCCTTGTAGACTCGCCGTTTAAGGTATTGACAGAAAACTTAAAGGATGCAGGGGATTACACCATTGACGGAGCTGATAATGCAAAGATAATAATAGGTTCCTATAATGCTTCCGAGGATAACCTTATCGGTACTACAAGCGCAGAGAGCTATGAAAAATTTGCTATACTCATTGCAGGAACACAGGCGGCTCTCGATGTAGACGCCATAGACGGAATTAAGGAATGGGAGGAAACTGAAAACGGATATAATGCCGGCAAAAAAAATAACAGTGTGTCCGTAACCGACAATTCAGGCGGCTATACTACAGACAATGCGTCTGTATTCACCATGACTGTGTTTGATTCAAGCACAAATAAAGCGGCAACTGTAATAAGAGATGATACGAATTATGTATTCGGAAGCATAAAGGACGATAACGGCAAAGATATTATAACCGATACAAGCGGCAATACAAAGTACTATGCGACTATTGTCAAAAATCTTGCTCCGGGCAATTATTATGCCGCAGGAGCCGCAAAAGTCAAAGGCTCGACAGACGATAGCAAGTGGCTT
This sequence comes from uncultured Clostridia bacterium, assembly GCA_947631975.1. GTDB lineage: Bacteria > Bacillota > Clostridia > Lachnospirales > CAG-274 > Gallispira. The sequence goes on along the minus strand of CANRNM010000115.1, from coordinate 3,835 downwards.
GTACAGGGTGATGATATTGCACAATTCACAATATCGGAATGATAAAAGGAGGCTGAGAGAAAATGAAAAAATTGTATGCTAAGCCTTCAATGGCTGTAAATTATTTTGATACCATGGACTGTACCAATGTTAATGTCTTAAGTACAGCTGCAACAAAAAAAGGCAGTGTAACATATGAAAGATTTGGCTTAAACATAATAGACGGTACGAATACAAATTTACATAGCTGATAAACAAAAATCGGGCTGAATTCCTCAGCCCGATTGCTATGTTCTTACTTGACATATAGCAAAAATTATGTTATCATAAAAACACAAAGGGAACAACATACAGTTGTCCCTCAAAATATTAGGTTAGGTAACCGCTTATTTAGTTGGGCAAAAACTGAAAGCGGTTATTCTAATATGTAGAGAATAAGACAAATCAAAGTCAATATGTTCTGACATGTCATCAGAAAAAGCATAAGCTTCAAATAATCTTTCATTGTACATATCATTCCCCCTTTCATAGAATCCCAAACATTTTTATCCTAAATCATAGGCATCAAACCCTTGAAATCATATTAAGAGGAGGGGCAACCGCATTAAGTCATACCCTTTGTGAGATCAAGGCTTTCGCCTATCCCTGTCTATATTATAACACAAAGCCAAAGGCAATACAAGCAAAAAAGGCTTATACATAGCAATCGGGCTGAATCCCTCAGCCCGATTCAGACTGTCGAAAAAGTGTATTTTAGTCTAAATTTTTGAATTATCGGTATAAACTGACTTCAAAAAAGCGTCGCAGACTAAAATCCGCAGGAGGAATTCACTTCCTCCGAGGACAGGAACTTCACTTGATTTTTATAAAAATCAAGTGAACACGGCTGGTTCCTTCCTTAGCCTAACTGAAAGAAATGCAAGCATTTCTTTCAAGCGTGTCGATTTTATCGACACGCAGAATCGGGCTGAATTCCTCAGCCCGATTTTTGCTTTTTAGCTCAAAAAAGAAGTCATATCTACTCCAAATTCAGCTTATTCTTCACGAAATAACAGCACACCGCAAAGAGCACGGCTATCATCGCTATCAGGAACACATTTATTCCCATAAACCACAGATTCATAAACTTCATATATGCCGTCGCGCCTATATCCGCGGGTGCATGTTTTGCCAATGCAGGCATCATTATCTGCAAAAGCGCCTGCGAAAGCATATTGTGTATAACATATATCAGCAGATAAACGCCTATGGACGAGGCTATTTTATGCGAGTTTGAGGTATAGCCTATGCTCATCGCCGTACATATTGAAGTTATGGAATAGGACGTCGCAAGTATCATCATCACCGCAACATTGGTTACAAAAATAAATGTTCCGGGAGGCAGCTCCTTTATGCCTTCCGCGGCGACCTCGAGCATCCTGCCGAAATTCGCGCCCATGCCTGCCGAGAGCATAAGCACGGCTATAACGCATATCGCAGCGTCTATTATGTAGAACACCGTCGCCGTAACTATTTTCACAAATATATGCGAAGCCGCGCTCACGGGGAGGGTGTGCATGAGATAGCCCTCTTTTCCAAGCGTATTGCGGCTGAACCTCTGTATTATCACTATGAATGTAAATATGGACACCGCAAACAGCGATATTACAAAGAGCGAAAACATAACGCCGTATGCAAGGGCAAGCATAGTGTAGTCCTTTAATAAGTCGCTGCCCTGCGTAAAGCCGGTGAATACAGAGTGTATGAGCGCCAGCAGAAGCACCAGTATATAAAACGGTATGAGCTTTCTGCTCAACGCCTTGAATTCGTATTTAAAAAGCTTGCCTAACATCTGAACACCTCCCTGAAAAGAGCGTCTACGCTCTTGCCCTCATTGCTCCTTATGCTGTCTACGCTGTCGCTTCTCACTATCCTTCCCTTGTCTATGAAAAGCACCGTGTCGAGTATTTTTTCAACATCCGCTATGAGGTGCGTGGAAATTACAACAGTGGAATTTTCGGAATATCCCGCTATTATGGTGTCTAATATATAGTCCCTTGTCGCGGGGTCGACTCCGCCCATGGGCTCGTCCAGAAGATAAAGCTCTGCGTTTCTGGACATTGTGAGTATGAGCTGTACCTTTTCCTTGTTGCCCTTTGAGAGCGTCTTGAACCTTGTTTCGTTGTCCAAGCCAAGGCTTTTGAGCATCTCCTCCGCCTTCCGAGCCGAAAAGTCAGCGTAAAAATCGCCGTAGAACTTCACAAGCTCCCTTATCCTCATCCATTCGGGCAGGCTCATGCAGTCGGGCAGGTACGAAACTATGCTCTTTGTGCCTATTCCCACGGGCATACCCTTTATTTTTATCTCTCCCGCCGTGGGCTGCAAAAGCCCGTTTGCGATCTTCATAAGCGTTGTCTTTCCGCTTCCGTTGGGTCCCAGAAGTCCCACTATACTGCCCCGTCCCAGCTCGAAGCTTATGTTGTCGAGCGCAGTTTCTTTGCCGTATTTCTTTGTCAAATCATTACAGCTGAAAATTATTTCATTCATTGTCATCATCTCCTTCGCAGTCTTTTATAAGAGAAAATATCTCTTCCTTCGTACAGCCTAAGCTATGCATAAAATTCAAAAAGCCCGATATGCTTTTCTGCGCAAGCTCCTTGCGCGCCCTTGCTATAAGCTCCGCGTCCTCCGTAACAAATCTCCCGCGCGTCTTGTCAGAAAATATAAGTCCCGTGCCCTCAAGCTCCGAGAGCGCTCTTTGCATAGTGTTGGGATTTACGCCCGCGTCCGTTGCAAGCTCGCGTACGGACGGCAGTCTTTCGCCCGCCCCTATATCCCCCGAGGATATAAAGAGCTTTATCTGCTCTATTATCTGTGAATATATGGGCATATTGTTGTCAAAGCTCCATTTCATCCGCTCACCTCCGTTTGTACTATTGTATTAATCAACTAATACAATAGTACAATATAAATCAATATTTGTCAATAGCTTTTTATAAAAAATTTTTTTCACAAAAAAATGTCCCCTTTAATATATTGTAGTTAAGGGGGTGTTCCGCGTGTTTTTTCCTTCTTTCACATTCCGTGCGGGAGGCGAGCTTCCGCCCATACTCACCAAGGAGGAGGAGGAAAGAAATGTAAAACTCTGGGAGGACGGCGACCTGTCTGCGCGCAATGAGCTTATAGAGCACAATCTCAGGCTTGTTGCCCACATCGCCAATAAATATAACAGGGGCTCCGACGGCGAGGACCTTATATCCATTGGCACAATAGGGCTAATAAAGGCGGTTTCCACCTACAGAGCGGATAAGGGACGGCTGGCGACCTACGCCTCGCGATGCATTGAAAACGAGATACTTATGTATCTTAGGCAGAATAAAAAAAGGCAGAACGACATAAGCCTTCAGGAGGGCGTGGGCGTAGACAAGGAGGGCAACGAGGTTACTCTCGAGGAAAAGCTTGCAGACGAGGGCAGGAGCGTGGAGGAGACAACGGCGCTTAAATTAAGGGTCGAAAGGCTCTATAAGCTCATGCGGGAAAGACTCACTCCCCGCGAGCTTGCCATAGTAACACAGCGCTACGGCTTGAACGGCGAGAGGGAAAAAACACAGCGCGAGATAGCCGCCGCCATGGGCATAAGCCGAAGCTATGTTTCCAGAATAGAAACAAAGGCGCTCGGCAAGCTTAAGGATATATAATAATCGTATCACCTAGGGGTGATACCTACATATGGGCGTTAAGCCTTATTTTTTTTGTAAAAAATTTTAAAAGGGTAATACCCTTTAATCTATTGTATAAATTTTTTATATAATTTATATATTTTATCTTCTTTTTGCGCACAAAAAGAAGCAAAAAGCGTGGGGCGTTCCGAGTCGCC
>CANRNM010000114.1 GCA_947631975.1 uncultured Clostridia bacterium | reverse complement strand
TTTTATACTTCCACCCATACTTTCGACAAGCTGTCTTAAAGATACCCAGTTACCACCGGCAGAATCATATACATCAAGCACTTTGTCCGTATTTTCTCCATCGGCAATTATTTTATAAGCATAGGGATTACCCAATGGAGCCGCATAACTTGTTTCATCTGTAATTCGGGGAAGTATATCAAGTGGTTTTCCAAAACAAACTGTAATTGTTAAAAATATAAAAATTACCGTTAAAAATATACTTAATATTTTTTTCATTAGTCAATCATCCTTTCTGTTGGCTCTTTTACAGTATAAACAAATAAGCTTCAAGAAATACTTAAGAATGATTTGTGCCTTTTCATAGATTAAAAAGCCCGACTTTCGCCGGGCTTTTATTTTTTTATTCCTGTTTTTCTTTGCCTTCGCATATTGCGGTGTATGCCTTGATATACTCCTCTGCGCTGTCGTCCCACGAGAAGCGGGTCGTTATTGCATTATGCACGACTTGTTTCCAAAGCTTCTTATCCTCGTAGACCTTGAGAGCCTCGTTTATAGCCCACATAAGTCCGCCTGCGTCATAGTCCTGGAACTGGAAGCCGTTGCCCTCGCCCGTTTCGGAGTCGAAGTGCTGAACGGTGTCCACAAGACCGCCCGTTGTCCTTGTGATGGGCACTGTGCCGTAGCTCATGCTGAACAGCTGACCTAAGCCGCAGGGCTCAAAAAGACTGGGCATAAGGAACATATCGCTGCCTGCGTATATCTTTTGAGCGAGAGTGTCGTCAAAGAGAATATTTGCGCTGACCTTATCGGGATAGCGATAAGCAAGGTCCTTGAACATATTTTCATAGTGATAATCGCCCGTGCCGAGCACAACAAGCTGAACATCCTTGTTGAGAAGGTCATAAGCAGCCTGGAGCACAAGGTTGATGCCCTTCTGGTCTACAAGTCTTGATATAAGACCTATAACGGGCGCATTGTCCTTCTCGGGAAGTCCGAGCTCCTTCTGGAGCTTCTGCTTGTTCACATACTTGCCCGTCATATTCTCGGCGGAGAAGTTTGCAAATATCTTCTTACTTGTGGCAGGGTTATTCTGTTCGTAGTCGATGCCGTTCACTATGCCGTAGAGCACATTGTTCCTGCATCTCAGGCAGCCGTCAAGTCCGTAGCCGTACTGCGGCGTCTGTATCTCCTGCGCATATGTCCTGCTTACGGTGGAGATGGCGTCGGAATAGAGCAGACCCGCCTTCATGAAGTTGGCTGCGTTGTAATATTCCAGCTTATCGTTTGTGAAATAGTAGTTCTCATCAAGCTCCATCATGGAGAGCGTTTCTCTCGGGAACATACCCTGATACTGCAGGTTATGTATTGTAAAGAGAGTCTTTATATTTGAGAAATACTTTATCTTGGAATATCTGTCCTTTATATAGAGACAGATAGGCGCAGTCTGCCAGTCGTTGCAGTGTATTATATCCGGAATAAAATCTATATAGTCCAGAAATTCAATAGCCGCCTTGCAGAAAAACGCAAATCTCTCGTTGTCGTCGCCGTAGCCGTAGTAGCCCGCTCTGCCGAAGTAATAGTCGTTGCCTATCATATAGGTGGGGACTTCGTTGTTGAGCGTGAATATGTCCACCTTCTGCTTGCGCCAGTCAAGAGTAACATCAAAGGAGCTTATATACTCACAGCCCGTAAGAAATTCCTCTTTTATTGTCCTGTACTTGGGGAAAACCACCCTCACATCCACGCCCTTAGCCTTGAGCGCCTTGGGGAGCGAACCGATAACATCGCCCAAGCCGCCGCTTTTTGCGTAAGGCGCAACCTCCGATGATACAATCAATACCTTTAAAGCCATAAAATGCCCTCCTTTTTATACCATATAATATACCCTAATTATAAAATGGTATTTTTTTGAAAATCCTATTGTATATTTTCGGTCTTTTATATTATAATTATACTATGTAAATATAAATTTAGCAACCACAAAATTTACACAAAAGGAGAATTTTTTTAATATGAATGAATTAATGGAAAGAAAAAAGGTGAAAGATGAGTACAAATGGAGCATCGAGGACCTGTTTGAAAGCGACGAAAAGTGGCAGGAGGCCTATGACGAGGTCAAGGCGGGGCTTAAGGAGTTTGACAAATACAGAGGCAGGCTCACAGCCGGCAACCTTGCGGACTGCCTTAAGCTAAGGGATGATATCATGCTGCTTGGGCAGAAGGTGTGCGTATATGCGGGACTTAAGGCAAACGAGGACAGCGCGCAGAGCTTCTATCAGGAGCTGAACTCCAAGAGCGACGGTCTTATAGCGCTCATGGGCTCGGCAACGGCTTTTATAGAGCCCGAAATTCTTTCAATGGACGAAAAGAGCCTCAAAAGGGATGATTTGAAGCTTTATTCGCACTATATAGAGGATATTTTAAGGAGCCGAGAGCATATTTTAAGCGCAGACAAGGAGGAGATCCTGGCTAAGGTGTATGAGATAAGCGCCTCGCCCTCCAATATTTTCTATATGCTTAACAACGCCGACATAGCCTTCCCCGATATTGCGGACAGCAAGGGCGAAAAGCACGCTCTTACTCACGGCACATATGTTTCGTGCCTTGAAAGCCCCGACAGAGAGCTCAGAAAAAACGCTTTTAACGCTCTTTACGACACCTATTTCAAGCAGAAAAACACTCTCGGAGCAATATATTCCTCCTCCGTAAAGGCGGATGTTTTCGGCGCAGGTGTGAGAAATTACAATTCCTCGCTGGAGGCTGCGCTTTCGGCAAACAATATCCCCACAAAGGTATACAAAAATCTTATAGAGGCTGTAAACAAGCACCTGCCGCTTCTGCACAGATATATAGCTCTGCGAAAAAAGGCGCTCGGGCTTGACGACCTCGATATGTACGACATATACACGCCCATAGTTGAGGACATAAACACCGAAAAAAGCTATGACGAGGCTAAAAAGACGGTGCTTGAAGCCCTTAAGCCCATGGGAGAGGAATACTGCCAAAAATTAAGCTCCGCCCTTAATGAGGAAAGATGGGTGGATATATACGAAAACAAGGGCAAGAGAAGCGGAGCCTACAGCTGGGGAGCATACGGCTGTCATCCCTTTGTGTCGCTCAACTACAACAACACAATAGACTCTATGTTCACACTCGCCCACGAGATGGGACACGCCATGCACTCGCACTACACATGGAGCACACAGCCCTTTATTTACGGCGACTACACCATATTTGTGGCAGAGGTCGCCTCTACCGTGAACGAGGCTCTGCTTATGGAGCATCTGCTGAAGACAACGAAGGACATAAAGGAGAAAAAATATCTCATAAATTACTTCATGGAGCAGTTCAGAGGCACTGTTTTCAGACAGACAATGTTTGCGGAATTTGAGCTTATGACTCACGAAAAGGCGGAAAAGGGCGAGGCTCTTACATTCGACGGCATGAGCGATATTTACAGAAGGCTAAATGAAAAATACTACGGCAGGGATATAAACAGCTCAAATGAAAAAATAAGCTTTGAATGGGCAAGGATACCGCATTTCTACACCGCCTTCTATGTATATCAGTATGCTACGGGCTTCAGCGCGGCAATAGCGCTTTCGCAGAAAATACTCAATGAAAACGGCGCAGAGGACTACATCGGCTTCCTAAAGGGCGGCTCGTCAAAATATTCCATTGACCTCCTTAAGGGCGCAGGCGTGGACATGACGGGAACCGAAGCCGTAGAAAACGCAATGAAAGTATTTGAAGGACTTATAGACGAATTTGAAAAGCTTATGTGATTAAAAAAACGGACAATAAAACACAAAATAAAAAATCCGGAGTCGGTACGAGCCGAACTCCGGATATTTTTTGTATTTTTAACCTTGCAATACGCTGTATTTATTATTCTTCCTCGGGAGCTTCTTCCTCTGCGGGTGCTTCCTCTGCTGCTTCTTCAACAGCGGGAGCTTCCTCCTCAACGGGTGCTTCCTCAACAGCGGGTGCTTCCTCAACAGCGGGAGCTTCTTCCTCAACAGCAGGCGCTTCCTCAACTGCGGGTGCCTCCTCTGCGGGAGCTTCCTTAGCGGGTCTTGCCGGTCTTTCAAGAGTTTCCTTTATGCTTAAGCTTATCTTCTTGTTTTCAAGGTCAAGCTCAGTAACCTTAGCCTGTATTTCCTGACCTATTTCAAGCTCGTCCTCGGGCTTTTCAACATGCTTGTAAGCTATCTGTGATATATGAACAAGACCGTCAACGCCTTCCTCAAGCTCAACAAATGCGCCGAAGGATACCATTCTTACGACCTTGCCCGTTACAACGGTGCCGATAGCGTACTTCTCGCCGGCATTCTTCCACGGGTCTGCATTGAGGTCCTTAAGAGATAATGATATCTTGCCCTTCTCGGGATTTACTTCAAGAACGGTAACAACAACGTCGTCGCCTACGCTAAGGACATCGGAAACCTTCCTTACTCTGCCCCAGCTCATCTCTGAAATGTGTATAAGTCCGTCAACTCCGCCAAGGTCTACGAATGCGCCGAAGTCAACTATTCTGCTTACCTTGCCGTTGATCTTGTCGCCTGCCTTGATAGAAGCGAATACTTCCGCCTTCTTGGCATCTATTTCCTTCTGTGCAAGAGCCTTTCTGCCTACAACTATCCTTCTCTTTGACTTGTCAAATTCAAGTATGTCAAATTCAAGCTCCTGACCTATAAATACGGATAGATCCTCTACATATCTGTTTGATATCTGTGAAGAGGGAACGAACACTCTCACGCCGTTTGCATTGGCGATAAGTCCGCCCTTTACCTGCTCCACTACCTTTGCCATGATGGTGGTGCCGTTCTCTGCCGCCTCCTCTATAGCGACATAGTTCTTGTCTGCGTCAACTCTCTTCTTTGAAAGCTGAACATTGCCTTCTCCGTCGTTTACTCTGATGACGAATACTTCGATCTCGTCGCCGGGCTTTACCGACTCGGCAGGGTCTTCATTTATATCCTCGGAAAATTCCGACCTGGCGATGATACCGTCCGACTTGTAACCAAGGTCAACGGCAACCTCGCCCGTTTCCGACACTCTTATAACCTTACCCTTTACAATCTGACCTGTTCTGAGCGTAACCAAAGAACCGTCAAGCATCTCCTCAAAAGATTTGTTTTCCATTTCACTCATAGCCTTTACTGCCTCCTTTATTATGACCGATGGCGTAGACGCACCGGCAGTTATCCCTATTGTACCATTTTTTTTAAAATTTTGCAACTCCAAATCGCAAATTCTTTCACATAAATATACATTTTCGCAATATTTTTTACAAATATCATATAATTTTCTTGTATTTGAGCTACTTTTATCGCCCAATACTATCATTACGTCGGCATTTTTCGCAATTTCGACAGCCTCGCTCTGGCGGTCGCCCGTGGCGGAGCATATTGTCCTGAACACCTCGATATTGCCGTGCTTTTGCATAAGCAAAGCTATGATTTCGTCAAATATATCCGTCTGGAAGGTGGTCTGCACCACAAGAGCGTATTCCTTGTCCTTTGAAAGAACTGCGCTCTTTGCCTCCTCTACGGAATTTATTATAAGCGCGGAATTGTCGCACCAGCCGTTGATGCCTATTATCTCGGGGTGATCCTTATTGCCTATGATAATGATACTTTTGCCCTTATTGTGATTTTCATGCACTATATTGTGAATTTTCTTGACAAAGGGGCAGGTACAATCGGTGTATTTCAACCCTCTGTCCTCTATAGCGCCGTAAACCTCGGGCGGTACGCCGTGGGAGCGTATTATTATTTCGCCCTCCTTTATGTCGTCAAGGTCGTCTATCACATGGACGCCCTTTTTATCCAGGTCGCCCGTAACCTCCTTGTTGTGGATTATGGGACCGTAGGTATAAATTTCGCCCTGTCCCGCCTTGCTGTAAGCAAGATCCACAGCTCTCTTGACGCCAAAGCAAAAACCGGCAGACTTAGCAAGAATGATTTCCATAATTTCCTCCCTTATTTGCTTTTTACAAGCTCCATAATTTTGTTTTTAACCATATCTATCGTCAACCCTGTCGTGTCTATAACAACAGCGTCCTTTGCTACCGACAGCGGATTAACCTTTCTTTTTTTATCATAGTCATCTCTTTCTATGATCTCCTTTATAATATTATTATAATCGAAGGAAATTCCCTTCTCGCTAAGCTCATTACAGCGTCTTTTTGCCCTTTCCTCAACTTGGGCGTCAAGATATATCTTTGTCCTCGCATGGGGAAGCACATTTGTGCCTATGTCCCTGCCGTCCATAACAACGTTGTTTTCTTCCGCTATTTTTTTCTGGAGCCTCACAAGCTCCGCTCTGACCTCGGGCACGGCAGCCACCTTGGAAGCCGCGTCCGCCGCGCTC
>CANRNM010000113.1 GCA_947631975.1 uncultured Clostridia bacterium | reverse complement strand
CCTTTGTGAGATCAAGGCTTCCGCCTATCCCTAAATATATTATAGCATATATTGCATAACAAGACAATATATAATTACTTCATATTAATTAAGTTCATGTATAAATATGCCGCTTCTGAGCTTGGGCTCGAACCATGTGCTCTTGGGAGGCATTATTTTATTGCTGTCGGCTATAGCCATGAGCTGCTCCATGGTCGTGGGATACATTGAAAACGCAACCGTCATTTCGCCGCTGTCCACGCGCCTTTCAAGCTCCTTAAGTCCTCTTATGCCGCCCACAAAGTCTATTCTCTTGTCCGTTCTGGGGTCGCCTATGCCGAGTATGGGCGCAAGAAGCTCCTTCTGAAGTATTGACACATCCAGGCAGGCTACGGGGTCGTCCTCCTTTATGACGCTCTTTTTTGCCTTGAGGCAGTACCATTTTCCGTCCATATACATGCCGAAGGTGTGCATTTTTTGGGGCTTATAGCCTCCCTCGCCGTCGTATTGCGTTATGCTGAATTTTTTGCTTATATCCTCTATAAATTTTTCGGGGCTCTTGCCGTTTAAGTCCTTCACTACCCTGTTGTAGTCCATTATGCTCAGCTGGTCGGAGGGGAAAATGACGGAGAGATAGAAATTAAATTCCTCCTTGCCCGTGAAAAACGGCTTTTCCTTTCGCCTTTTAAGTCCCACTCTCACGGCGGATGCGTTTCTGTGGTGTCCGTCGGCTATGTAGAGAGCGGACACTTTTTTAAATTCCTCCTCTATAGACTTGTTTAAGCTCTCGTCCGCCACCCATACCGTGTGCCGAACTCCGTCGTCAGCCGTAAAGTCGTATACGGGCGTCTCCTGCGTGCATTTTTCTATTATATCGTCTATTTCTTTTCTGGGTCTGTAGGCAAGGAATATGGGTCCCGTGTTGGCGTTGCACACGTCCACATGGCGTACTCTGTCCTCCTCCTTGGCAGCCCTTGTGAGCTCGTGCTTTTTGATTCGGTTGTCCATGTATTCGTCAATGGAGGTGCATGCCACAAGTCCCGTCTGGCTCCTGCCGTCCATTGTGAGCCTGTATATATAAAAACGGGGTCTGTCCTCTCTTATATATATGCCCCTTCTCACCATCTGGTCGAGGTTTTCCTTAGCCTTGCGGTACACCGCCGAGGAATAGGGGTTCGTGTCCTCGGGCAGGTCGATCTCCGCCTTGTCTATGTGCAGGAATGAATAGGGCTTGCCCTTTACCTCGAGCCTTGCTTCCTCCGCCGTCATAACGTCGTAGGGCAGAGCCGCCACCTCCTTGCAGTATTCGGGTCTGGGTCTTAAGCTTTTGAATGGTCTCACAACTGACATTTTTGTTGCCCTCCTTGTTTAAAATCTTATTATTATGCCCGCCGCAGCGCTTAGGGCAATGTAAAATATGGGATGCTTTTTGAACTTGGTGTAAGCTATATATAAAATCACAAAAAATATGACCGATTTCAGCCTGAAAAGGTCTGTAATTGCCCTGTTTTCCATAAAGAGCGGTATGTTGAGGAGCGCTTCCTTTATGACAAGAAAGCCCGCCGCCGCTATAAGTCCCATTGACGCGGGGCGTATGCCGTAAAATACGCGCTCTACGGTCTTGCTGTTCTTGAATTTCTCAAATATGGACGCCACAATGATTATTATTATGACGGACGGCGTTATAAGTCCCAGAGTGGAGCATATGCCGCCCAAGACCTTGCCCGTTGTAAAGCCTACATATGTTGCCATGTTCACGCCCATGGGTCCCGGAGTGGATTCCGAAACGGCTACCATATTCATAAGCTGTTCCATGGAGAACCATTCGGGATATTTAACGGAGAGGTTCTGAAGGAACGGAAGCGTCGCAAGCCCTCCGCCTATGGCGAAAAGTCCCACCTTGAAAAATTCGTACAAAAGCCTTATATATATCATTTTTTATCACTCTCCCTTGCCTTGCTCACCGCATAGCCCAGAGCGCCCGAGAGCACCACAACTATTATGGGGCTTACGCCCAAAAGGGCGGAGAGAACGAATACCGCTATGAATATGCCCACTCCGAGCTTGTCCTTTATTGCGCTTTTCCACAGATTGACCGTTGCGCTCACTATGAGCACGCACACGCATATCCTTATGCCGCTGAAGGCATAGCCCACAACGGGCAGGGATGTGGCATATTCGAGTATTGTGGCAAGCACGGATATTATCACTACCGAAGGCGTTACAAAGCCCAGCGTTGCGGCAATGCCTCCCGGTATGCCCTTGAGCTTGTGCCCTATGAATGTGGATGTGTTAACGGCTATAACTCCCGGCGTGCACTGCCCTATGGCATAGTAGTCTATAAGCTCCTCCTTTGTGCACCAGCCCCTATTTTGCACCAGCTCTCTTTCGAGTATGGGGAGCATGGCGTAGCCTCCGCCGAAGCATACGCTTCCCATCTTGGCAAAGAGTATATAAAGCTTAAGAAGTTCCTTCATCTTCGGGTCTCCTTTTGTTCAAATATTTTAAAATAAGTATAGCATTGACAAATTTTTATGTCAAGTTTCAGACTTATTTTATACGCTTTTCGTATATAATATTGAGGTGATGAAAATGAAAAACAGACTTGCGGGCATTTTATTCGGTATCATACTTATAATATTGGGCGTTCTTTTCTATGTGAAGGACCTGCTCAGCATAAATATGAGCACATTTATGTTCCTGCTTCTGGGCGTGGTGTTTATAATACTCTATATATCGCAGAACAGGAAGCTTTCGCTCATATTCGGAGTGTATTTTGTGTATTTCGGCATTGCGGGGCTTTTAGGCTCGGAGCTTATGGAAAATATACTTCCATTCGGACTTAATTTAAAAAATTTCATAACGGGAGGATTTTTTTGTTGTCCCGGAGTGATTTTTGATGTAATATATATAAGAGAGAGAAAACCCGACCAGCTTATAGTGGGCGCGCTTTTCACGCTTGCGGGCATAGCTCTTATGCTGGGAGCGCAGTTTTTCGACGCCTTCCTCACGGGAATAGGCGCCTGCCTCATAGCGGACGCTTTCAGAGGAGGCAGAAGGGACTCGCTTCAAGCCATGATAGGTCTTTTTATACTGCTCTTTGGCTTGAGGGGCATAGTAAACCTTGCGGGCTATGAAAACGCTGTCGTTTCCGTTGTGCTCATTTGCTGCGGCGGAGCTCTTATAGTAAAATCCATACTGAGGGAGAAGAATTGATATGACTTACAAACCACTTGGAGAAATAGGCGAGGTAGTAGCCGTAAAGGACGGCAGACTTGTAGTAAAGATGCAGAGGACGGAAGCCTGCGCAAAGTGCCGCGCCTGCACTGCGGGACTCAAAAAGGAAGATATGATGATACAGGCGGAAAATATCTGCGGGGCGTCGGTTGGGAATAAGGTGGATGTCGTGCTGGACAATGCGGACTTCATGAAAGCCACGCTCATAATGTACGGCATACCTTTTGCGGCGTTCATGCTGGGCGTATTTGCGGGCTATTACGGCTCTATGCGCCTTGGAGCGGGATATAATGAGCTCTGGGGCATAGCCCTCGGAGTCGCGCTCGTTCTCGTATCTTACGGCGTCATACATACCCGCGAGGATAAATTCAAAAAGGGCAATTATGTGCCGAAGGCGATAAAGGTAGTGGAGTAGTGAAAAGAGCCTGCAAAATAGGATATTTTGCGTGTCGAAAAAATATTTTTTTGACCCTTCAGTCGCCTTGCAGGCGACAGCTTCCCTGCTTCGCAAGGACGCCTTATAGTGTTGCGCCCTTCGGGCGAATTAAGTTTACTGCCGGGAATTCAAACATTATAAGCCGTCCTTTAGCCCTTTAGGGCTAAGGGAAGGGGGACCAACCGAAGGTTGGTGGAAGGGTTTATATTGGATATAAATTTACTTTTTCTACGGTCTGAAGAGCCTGCAACGGCTCTTTTTTATGCGGTTTAATTTTTTGATTTACTATTTATTCACTTTATGTTAAAATATATAAAAAGGAGTGAATAAAATGAAGGATATGCTTTATGCGCTTTATCTTTTTACAAACATAAATTTTTACAAGCCCGACGATAAAAAGAGGAGGTTTGCTCTTTGTTATCTTCCCTTCACGGGCTTTATAGCGGGGCTTGTGCCTGCGCTCTGGTCGGCTTTGGCGGGAATTGCGGGGCTTCATGCCTTTGTGGCGGCAGCCGTGGGAACGGTGCTCTGCGCTCTTGTGGGCGACCGCTTTATACTCGGCAGCTCAAGGCGCATATTCGGCATAGTGCCCGCCATGGTCTACTATGCTCTTATATGGGTGTTCCTCCTTATGGAGCCTTTGTGGGGCGCAGTGCTTATAATGGGCGTGTTCACTCTCTCCAGAGTGCTCGCCTTGGTTTTTGTGTGGGAGAAGGAATATTTAAAGGAAGGCGTTTTTTCGGAGCTTTTCTCCTGCTCTCCCCTTATGATAACGGCAATAATAACCACAGTGTGGCTCATGGCGTCGGTAGCCATTTTGCAGATGCACAGCATATTTTATTTCATAATGGCTGCGCTCACGGCGTTTATAGTGCTTGTGGTATTTGAAAGAAGGGCTAAAAAATCACAGTCCCTTCGGGATGAGGATGTGAGCTTTTATGTGGCTTACTGCGAGTTTGCCGTTATTTGCGAGTTTGTTGTTTTTAATGCCGTAAGGCTGATATTCGGTAGGTGATATAATGTCTGTTGTAATAAGCGTAGTGATAGCGTATCTTTTGGATATGCTCATAGGCACTCCGCCCTTTGTGCGGGGCATAAAGTCGGGGCTTTCGGCTGTCATAAGCAATGTATATTCGCGCATAAACCAAAAGCTTGCCGGTGTGCTCACGCTTGTCCTTTTGCTTGGCTTTGGAGCGGGAGTTTTCTGCGCGGTGGACTTTCTTAAGGATCTCAATATGATACTTGCCATAATTGCAGAGGGTATAATATGCTTTTTCTGCATATCCTGCCGGGAGGTAAAGGACAACGGCGAGAGAGTGTGCCGACCGCTCAGAAAGGGCTATGTCAAGAGCGCGTCAAGGCTTTATCAAAGCTTTTTTGACGCCGAGGAAAAGGATCCCGAAAAAATAGCCGAAAAAACGCTTATGATAACAACGGATTCCTCCGTGGACAAGATGATATCGCCCATATTTTTTATACTGCTTTTCGGCTGCACGGGAGGAGTTACATATAAGCTCATAAGCCTTATAGCGGAGAGCGCGGGTCAGAGGCTCGCCGTGGCTGTTAAGAACATATGCGATATAGTGCCCGTGAGGCTTCAGGTATTCTTTATGCAAAGGTCTGCGGGGCTTTTGAATCTGGACAAGACAATGGGCAAGAGGATATACAAGCGCGACAGATATAAGCTCAATTCGCTCAACAGAGGGCTCATACCCGCTTACTGCGCGGGAGCGCTCAACGCGGAGCTCTATCTGGGCAGGGAAGAACCCATCATAGGCAAGACCTCGAGGAGCAGGAGAATAAACGCAGACGACATAATAAAAAGCTGTGAGCTCATAAATCTTTCGGCTTTGCTCGCCTTTGTGGTGCTTGTGGCTTTAAGGCTTGCAGTGGTAATATTTGTGGTTTAAAAGCAGGTTTTAAAAAATTTGTTCTAAATTAGAAAATATTTTCTAAAAACTGTTGATTTTTGTTTTTCATTCTGCTATACTGTTTTATACAAGGAGAGATGTATATGGATAACGAGGGCGTAGAGTACAGACTTATGGAGGAGATAATAAGGCGAGGCATGACCGTTTCCACCGCCGAGAGCTGCACGGGAGGCATGGTGGCTTCAAGGCTTATAAATTATCCCGGAGCCTCCGAGGCTTTTGTGAACGGCTTTGTTACCTACACCAACGAGAGCAAGCACAGGCTTCTGGGCGTGAGAGGCGATACTCTCGATAAATACGGAGCCGTCAGTCCGCAGACAGCCGAGGAAATGTGCATAGGCGCTGCGAAGGCGGGAGGCACGAATATAGGCATATCCACAACGGGAATTGCGGGTCCTTCGGGCGGCAGCCCCGAAAAGCCCGTGGGTCTTGTGTATGTAGGCTTATATATAAACGGAAGCGTAAGGGTGAAAAAACTCAACAATAAAGGCTCAAGACAGGAGATAAGGGAGCAGACAACGCAGTCTGTGCTTAATATGCTCTTTGACGAGCTTAAAAATACGGAGGATAAAAATGGCAAAGAAAAATAAGATACTGGATTACAACGTCGAGGGCGACGGCAAGGAACAATCGCTCAAGATGGCTATAAAGCAGATAGAAAAGACCTTCGGCGAGGGCTCCGTAATGAAGCTTGGCGACAACATGGTCAATCTTTCGGTGGAGGCTGTGCCCACGGGCTCGCTCTCGCTTGACCTTGCGCTGGGCATAGGTGGTATACCCAAGGGCAGGATAACCGAGATATACGGCCCCGAGAGCAGCGGCAAGACGACCCTTGCCCTCCATGTCGTGGCAGAGGTGCAGAAGCTTGGCGGAACGGCTGCTTATGTGGATGCCGAGCA
>CANRNM010000112.1 GCA_947631975.1 uncultured Clostridia bacterium | reverse complement strand
ATGGCTTCGTCAAGGAGTGCGGACGCCCTTTCATATGCCTTCATATCGGGCATACACAGCGGATTGTCAAAGCGTTTTTCTATATCAATATTTTCGGCCTTCACATTTCCTATTGCTATAGAATAGGCGCAAATATCTATGTTCAGCTCCTTCAAAAGCTTTCTTGCCACTGCGCCTGCCGCAACTCTTGACGAGGTCTCCCTTGCGGACGAGCGTCCTCCGCCTCTGTAATCCCTTATGCCGTATTTTTGTTCATAGCAGTAGTCGGCGTGGCCGGGTCTGTATATATCGCATATATCCGAATAATCCTTCGACCTCTGGTCGGTATTCATAAGCATCAGCGCTATTGGCGTGCCCGTCGTAACTCCCTCGAATACGCCCGAGAGTATTTCAATGCTGTCGCTTTCCTGCCTTTTGGTGCCGTATTTATTGGAGCCCGGCTTTCGCCTGTCCATATCCCGCTGTATATCCTCGGCATTTAACTCAATGCCTGCGGGACAGCCGTCTATTATCACGCCGAGAGCTTTTCCGTGCGACTCTCCGAAGGTGGATATTCTGAATATATTGCCGTAAATCGAACCGGACATATTTTTTTCACCTCTATTACTTGCAAAATTTTCAAAATATAGTATACTATAACTATAATAATTATCATTTTATCATTTTTTTTGTATTTTTACAATACCTTTATAATTTTTTTAAGGAGATAAATAAAGTGAAAAATTTTCTGGACAAGCTTAGAGCAACTCAGATAATAATGCTGGGCTTCCTCATAACCATACTTTCGGGCACATTTCTGCTCATGCTTCCTTTTTCGTCCGCATCGGGCGAATGGACGCCCACGATAGACGCGCTCTTTACCTCTACCTCCGCCGTGTGCATAACGGGGCTTGTGGTGGTCAACACCTCCGCCTACTGGTCGGTATTCGGTCAGTGCGTAATAATGCTTCTCGTTCAGTTGGGCGGACTGGGCTTCATGAGCTTTGTAACAATGATATTCCTGGCTCTCGGCAAGAAGATAACCATGCGCGAAAGGTCGGTAATACAGGAGTCCTTCAATATCAACGAAAGCACGGGACTTATAAGCTTCGCAAAGAGCCTTTTCATATTCGCCATGTCCGCAGAGCTTATTGGCGCGGTAATACTTGCGTTCAAGTTCCTGCCCGAATACGGCGTTGCAGGCAGTATTTACAGGGGAGTGTTCCACAGCATAACGGCTTTCTGCAATGCGGGCTTCGACATTATAGGAGCCAACAGCTTTTCGGACTACTCGGGAGATCTGACTGTAAATCTTACCATTATGCTGCTTATAATAACGGGCGGCTTGGGCTTTCCCGTCGTCATGGATATAGGCGGTATGTTAAGAAATATATTTATGAATAAGCATACTTCGCAGTTTTCATTCAGCAGGCTGAGGCTCCAGTCGAAGGTCGTTATAGTAACCACTGCCATTCTCATACTTTCTGGCGCGCTCTTTACGCTTATATTTGAATGGAACAATGTCGGCACTATAGGCTGTATGAAATTTTATGAAAAAATACTGAGCGCCTTTTTCCAGTCCGTAACCCTAAGGACTGCGGGCTTTTTCACCATAGACCAGGGCGCCATGGAGTATTCCACAAAGATAGTGAGCACCGTCCTTATGTTCATAGGCGGTTCTCCCGCGGGTACGGCGGGCGGAGCCAAGACCGTTACGGTAGCGGTCATAATAATAGCCGTCATTTCTCTTGTGAAGGGCAATGAAGAAATAAATGCCTTCAACAGAAAAATAGGCATGGATATATTGCAAAAATCCCTTTCAATTGTTATAATGATGATGTTGGTCGTAACCGTATCCATTGTCATACTCTCCGAAACGGAAGCTGCGCTTATGATAAACCGAGGCGGAGAATTTGAGCTTATGGATATAGTTTACGAGGTAGTGTCCGCAATAGGCACTGTGGGGCTTTCAACGGGCATAACGCCGTTTCTTTCGGGCTGGGGCAAGTTTGTGCTTGTTATATGTATGTATATAGGCAGGATAGGACCTATATCTCTTGCAATATCGCTCACGCGTAATCGCTATACATCCGAGAACAACATACACTATCCCGAGGGAAGCTTAATAGTTGGCTAAGGAGGAGAATATGAACAAGAAAAAACAGTTTGCCGTTATAGGCTTGGGCAGATTTGGCAGAGCAGTTACAAAGACGCTTGTGGAAAGCGGCTTCGATGTGTTCTGCTGCGATAAGAGCATGGCAATAGTAAAGGAAATGGAACCCTTTGTTACAAAGGTCGTGCAGGCGGATGTTACTCATGAGAACGCCGTTGCAGCGCTTGGACTCAATAATTTCGACGTTGTTATAATAGCCATAGGCGACAGCCTCGAATCCGCCGTTATGGCAACTCTCTATGCAAAGGAAGCGGGCGTAAGGCATATTATAGCCAAGGCACAGAACCTTGCCGAGAAGAAAATACTTGAAAAGATAGGCGCCGACACCGTAATCATGCCCGAAATGGACTCGGGCAGACGCCTTGCCATAAATCTTACGACAACAAATGTCATAGAATATATAAGCTTTTCCGACAAGTATGCCATGGCTGAAATAAAACCGCTTAGGGAATGGGTAGGGCTTTCCATAAAAGAAGCCAATATCCGCGCGGAATACGGCTTTAACATAGTTGCAATAAAGAGAAATGAGGACGTGCTCGTTTCTCCCGTGCCCCAGACCATAATAAAAGAGGACAGCCTTCTTGTAATAATAGGCGAAAACAGCAAAATACAGTCGTTCAACAGCTAAGGTGATAAAATGCAGCATATAGACAGCGCGCAAAATAAAATAGTGAAGGAAATAAAAAGCCTCTCAAACAAAAAGGACAGGGAGAAAAAGAAGCTCTTTCTGCTGGAGGGCGAAAGGCTTATATCCGAAATCCCCTCCGAAAAGGACATAGCCTATGTAGCAGTTTCTGAAAGCTACAGGGGGAATACGGATAAATATGAAAATGTGTATGTTTTAAACGACAAGCTCTTTTCATCCGTATGCGAGACCGTAAATCCGCAGGGCATAATGGCGGTCTGCCGCATAAAGGACAGCGAACCTCTTATCTTTGACAACGAAAAGTCTCCGCTTTACATAGTGCTTGAAAACGTTGCCGACCCCGGAAATGTGGGCACGATCATAAGAACGGCTGACGCGGCGGGAGCGGACGCTGTGTTTTTATCGTCGGGCTGTGTGGACATATATAATCCCAAGGTGATACGCTCCACAATGGGCTCTGTCTTTCATCTGCCCGTATACAGAAATGTGGATGCGCTTGAACTCATGTACAGCCTTAACGAAAAGGGCATAATGACGGTCGCCTCGCATCTTAAGGGCTTTCTCACGCCCTACAGCGTGGATATGACGCAGGGCTGCGCCATATTCATAGGCAACGAAGCCAACGGCATAAGCGACGAGCTCACCGACGAGGCGGAGTGTCTTGTCAAAATACCCATGCCCGGAAATGCCGAGAGCATAAACGCGGGCGTAGCGGGCGGAATACTCATATACGAGGCTTTAAGACAGAGAATGTTTCCCAATATGCAATAAATGTAAAGATAAGTTTACTTTTGACATATTGACAAAATATATTAAAATTGTTATATTAAATATATAAGCTGCATGACTGACGGAATTGTGGAAAGACCACAGGGGAGTGCAGTGTTTTCAAGCCGACCGTCTGGGCATTTATGTTTGGAGCGGTACGGCGTTTTTTATTTACCGTTTGAAGTGCTTTTTATTTTTTAAAGGAGGACAATTATGAGAGCATTGATAAGCGTATCGGACAAGACAGGCATAGTTGAATTTGCAAAGAAGCTTAATTCACTGGGAATCGAGATAGTTTCCACGGGCGGGACCTACAACAAGCTTAAGGAGGCGGGACTTCCCGTTATAGGCATTTCCGAGGTAACGGGCTTTCCCGAGTGCCTTGACGGCAGAGTAAAGACGCTTCATCCCAATATCCATGCGGGACTTCTGGCAATGAGGAGCAATCCCGAGCATATGGCGCAGGTAAAGGAACTCAATGTAGACCTTATCGACCTTGTTATAGTCAATTTATATCCCTTCAAGCAGACTATAATGAAGCCCGGCGTTACTCTTGCCGAAGCTATAGAAAATATTGACATTGGAGGTCCCACAATGCTTAGGGCAGCCGCAAAGAACTATCAGGATGTGTCCGTTATAATAGACCCTGCCGACTATGACAAGGTGCTTGAAGAGCTTACGAATAACGGCAAGGTAAGCGTTGAGACCAATTTCTATCTTGCGGCTAAGGTGTTCAACCACACTGCATACTACGACTCTATGATAGCCAATTATTTAAGGGATAAGGCGGGACTTTCCAAGTATCCCGACACAATTTCAATGACCTTTGAAAAGGTTCAGGATATGCGCTACGGCGAAAATCCTCACCAGGCAGCCGCTTTTTACAAGGAGGTAGGCGCAAACGAGGGTATGCTTACGGGTATAGAACAGCTCCACGGCAAAGAGCTCTCATTCAACAATATAAACGACACCCACGGCGCGCTTGAACTCCTTAAGGAATACGACGAGCCCACCATCGTAGCCTGCAAACATTCCAATCCCTGCGGCGTTGCAAGCGGCAAGGATATATACGAGGCTTATACAAAGGCTTACAGCACAGACCCCGTTTCCATATTCGGCGGTATAGTATGCTCAAACAGAACCATAGACAAGGCTACAGCCGAGGAAATGTCAAAGATATTCCTTGAGATAATACTTGCTCCCGACTTTGACAAGGACGCCCTCGAAGTGCTCACACAGAAGAAAAATATAAGACTTCTCAAGCTTGACCACCTTGACAAAAAGCAGCCCGAGACCGCCTTTGATGTAAAGAAGGTAAGCGGCGGCATACTCGTTCAGGATATCGACAACAAGCTTCTTGACGGCGAGGTAAAGGTAGTTACCGACAGAGCGCCCACCGAGAAGGAAATGGAAGACCTCCTCTTTACTTGGAAAATAGTTAAATACACCAAGTCAAACGGCATAGCGATAGGCAAGGACAAGCAGTCCGTAGGCGTAGGTCCCGGACAGGTAAACAGAATATGGGCAACGGAGCAGGCAATAGACCACGGCACCACACAGCTTGGAGCAGACGCAGTAAAGGGCTCGGTGCTTGCAAGCGATGCCTTCTTCCCGTTCAGCGATTGTGTTGAAGCTGCCGCAAAGGCAGGCATAACGGCTATCATACAGCCCGGCGGTTCCGTAAGAGACCAAGAGAGCATAGACGCCTGCAATAAGTACGGCATAGCCATGGTATTCACGGGTATGCGCCACTTCAGACATTGATATCATATTGGAGGTAATATATTGATAAAAAGATTTATAGCGCTTTTTGCTGCAGCTGCAGCCATGTTGGCATCTTATGCTTACGGCGCAGACGACAGCGTGTACATAAACGCCACAAAAGAGCTTAACGCTGAAACTCTGGCAGTGAGCGAGGCGCTTAACAGCTTTACGGACAAAATGATAAAAACGGGCAAATGCTCCGCAGAGGAAAAGCGGTTCTATGACAAAAAAATACAGGACTATGAGACATATGTAAAAAGCTGTACAAATGCTGTATGGTATATTCACGACGATATGCATATGCATGCTTCGGAGACATCTAATATATCGTATTTAAATCCCGATATTCAGGCGTTGGATATATCCGAGGGCATAAGCTATAATGAAACAGGCTCTTACTATTACAACACATATTATGAAAAAGCCTTCAGAAGATATGCCACAAACGCCATATTGTACAGCAATAATTACAGGAGCCTTCCCGCTTATCTTGCCAACTATGCTCTTAAACCCGCAGGCGTATACAGCCTTGACGGCATGAAGGTAATGACCCGTTCCGACAGCTATGTTGAACTGGATATAACAAATGCAAGGGAATATACTGTAAGCAGGAACCATTACCTCCCCGCCAACGAATACGGCTACGGCTATGTAAAGATAGTATCGCCTAAAGGAAATACTTATTATTTCACGGGCTTCAGTCCTCTTGGCGATTGGAACGGTTATTTTGTACCCAAGGGAAAGGGCTTGGAGCTCAACTGCGAATATTCGGGCAGGAAGAGATTTCTTATTGATTCTTCGGGAAGAAAAAGCCTTTCTTCGGGCGAAGCCATACTGCTCAGCGATATTTTCTTCAATCAATATTTAAAGCAGAGCAGTGTAAACTGGAGCAACAGGGGAATATCCTTCACGGGCAAGGGAAATGTCTATACTATAAATATAAACGTGCCTAAAAACGCTGTTGTCGACAACGACAAGACCATTTCGGAAACATATACCGAAACAGGAAGTGCAGACGGTATGCGCTGGGTCACTGTATCCGTAAATAATTCCGAAAACGAATACTACTGGGAAACGGAAGGCGCGCTCGGAACAGAGATCGACCTGGACCATAACATAAAGGTCAACTATAAGGATAAGACCGTGTATATAAACATCAATAAAGTGCTTTAATTT
>CANRNM010000111.1 GCA_947631975.1 uncultured Clostridia bacterium | reverse complement strand
GCCGGCAGAACGGCTTGAAAAGATTGCCGAGGCAATAAACGCAAGCAAAAAGCCGGTTATAATTGCGGGCGGAGGCGTTATTGCGGCCGACGCGGCGCCGCTTATTAACGAACTTTCAAAAAAGCTGGACTGCCCCGTTGCCTACACCCTTATGGGCAAGGGCTGCATACCCGAGGACGACCCCCTCTGTTTGGGAATGATAGGTATGCACGGCACAAAGACTTCAAACCTTCTCACAAACGAGTGCGACCTTTTCATAGCCATGGGCGCGCGCTTCAGCGACAGAGTTGCGACTAACTTCAATAAGTTTGCGCCCAATGCGAAGGTACTGCATATAGACATAGACCCCGCAGAGATAAACAAGAACATAGTAACCACTCAATCCGTTATAGGCGATGTAAACGAAATATGCAAGCGTCTTAACGCAGGTCTTGAGAGAATAGAGCGCAAGGAGTGGATAGGCGAGGTAGAGAAGTACAAGAAAGAATTTCCGCTTAAGTATGCCGATGACGGCAAGCTGAAGCCCCAGTACATCATGGAGAGAATAAACGCCATATGCAAGGGCGAGGAAATAATTGTTACCGAGGTAGGTCAGCATCAGATGTGGGCATGCCAGTTCATAGAGACCAAGTACCCCAGACATTTCCTTACATCGGGCGGTCTCGGCACAATGGGCTATGGACTTGGCGCTGCTATTGGCGCAAAGGTAGCCAATCCCGACAAGGTGGTATTCAACATTGCGGGCGACGGCTGCTTCTATATGAACCATATCGAAATGGCAACCGCCGTTGCAAACGATGTGCCCATAATAGAGATAGTGATAAACAACCATGTTCTGGGCATGGTAAGGCAGTGGCAGGATCTTTTCTATGACGCGCGCTATTCACAGACCAATTTGGACAAGGCGACGGACTTTATAAAGCTCGGCGAGGCTTACAAGGCAGTTACATTCAATGTTACAAAGCCCGAAGAGGTGGACGACGCCATAAAGCAGGCAATAGCAGCCAATAAGCCCGCCCTCATAGTCTGCGAGATAGACAGGGACGAAAAGGTATTCCCCATGATACCCGCAGGCAAGAGCAGCGAGGATATGATAACGCTGGACGATTACGAAACAATGCAGAATAGCTGAAAATAAAAAACCGCACATTGTGCGGTTTTTTTAATATCCGAATACTTCCTTTGCTTTTTTCATCTTTTCTATTACCTCCACCTCGAAGGGGCAGTTTCTTTCGCAGCTGCCGCAGGCTATGCACTCGCCTGCATGGTGGGGAAGAAGCTTATAATGCTCGCGCACCGTTTCGGGCACTCCGCCTTGGGCTATGGCGAGATTGAGATACTTGTTGACATCTGCCACATTTATTCCCACGGGGCAGGGCGCGCAATGTCCGCAGTACATACAGTTGCCCTTGAACTTGAATTTCTCCATGCGCGAAAGCACGGAGGAATAGTCCTTCTGCTCCCTTGATGCACTGTAATAGCCCGTAAGCTTCTCCATTTCCTCCTCGGAATGACAGCCTGCCATAACAGAGGCTACGGCGGGTCTTGTGAGGCAGTATTCAAGGCATTGGTACTCGTTGAATTTTACGCCAAAGGGCGAATATTCCTCGCTCAGCATATCTCCTCCGCCAAATGCCTTCATAACGTCTATAGCCACATTTTCCCTCGCGCAGAGCTCATAGAGCTTTGTCCTCAAAGGGTCGGCGTTTACAAAGCCATGCTTGTAGTTTTCGGGCTCAAAAAGGTCGTCCACATTCTCTGTGGGCGGCTGCATATCATAGGCGGCGTTCACGGAGAACATGAGCACGTCTATAAGCCCCGTTTCCACTGCCTTTATAGCCGTTACGGGATTGTGAGAGCTCATGCCTACAGCCCTTATGACGCCCTTTTGCTTAAGGTCTGTGCAGTATTTTATTATATCTCCGCCGAGCACCTCGTCAAGGTCGGACACACTGTCAACATAGTGTATCATGCCTATGTCTATGTAGTCCGTGCCCAGCCTTTTAAGCTGGTCCTCAAAGGCTCTTTTTGTCTTTGATATGTCGCGCGATCTGAGATACTGACCGTTTTCCCAGGTGGAGCATATAT
The DNA here is from genome assembly GCA_947631975.1 of uncultured Clostridia bacterium. GTDB lineage: Bacteria > Bacillota > Clostridia > Lachnospirales > CAG-274 > Gallispira. Next base: position 4,491 of record CANRNM010000111.1, on the reverse strand, counting down.
GTCCCTGGAGGACTATTTTGTCCCTTCTGCCCTTTATGGCTGCGCCGAAATTATCCCTGAACGACGGGTCCGAGGTGTACATATCTATGAAGTTTATGCCCAGCTCAAACGCCTTATTCATCATTGAAGCATATTGCTCTCTGCTTTTGCCTATGAAGCCCTCGCAGCCCAGAGCAATTTCGCTTACCTTTATATTATTACATCTTTTCAATTCTCTGTATTGCATAAAAACCTCCGTTTATAATCAGAGCTTTATATCCGAAAGCGGTATGCCGTTTTCAAGAGCTATCCTTTCAAGCTCGTCATATTCCGCCTTGGTCTTTACAACGCCGTAACCGCTCGACCTTTTGGCTTTCACGGCGCCGTAATTCGTATTTATATTCACAAACTCTCTTTTGAGGGTGTATCTTGCCGTCATATTTTCCCTTATGCCTATTGTGGAGGTGTGCTTGAATATCACATTAAGCATTTCCTCTCTCTTGTCCTCGGGGCAGATGACGGTCAGGAGTATGCCGGGGCGGTTTTTCTTCATGCCCACGGGAGTTGTGAATACCTCCAGGGCGCCCGCCTCAAATATCCTGTTCATGGCAAAGCCCACAGCTTCGCCCGTCATGTCGTCAATGTTGCATATAAGCTCTGCCACTCTTTCGCGCTCGTCGTCCGTTTCGCCCAGAAATACTCTCACGCAGTTTGCGCAGTCAAAGTCCTTTGCGCCCATGCCGTATCCAGTGTTTTCCACCTGCATTACAGGCATTGACGAAAACTTGTCCGCAAAGTGCTTTAAAAGCGCCGCGCCCGTGGGCGTGCAGAGCTCGCCCTCTATTTCGTTGCTGTATATGGGTATGCCTCTTAAAATATGCGCGGTTGCGGGAGCGGGGACGGGAAGTATGCCGTGAGCGCACTCCACCTGTCCTCTGCCCGTGTTTATGGGCGAAGCTATTATTCTTTCAACGCCCAGCTCGTTTATGAGCATACAAACGCCCGTTATGTCGGCTATGGCGTCCATCGTGCCGACCTCGTGAAAATGTATGTCGTCTATATCGCGGTCGTGCGCCCTTGCTTCCGCGCCCGCTATGAGGGCATATACATCGAGTATGTCTCTTTCGACCTTTTCATTGAGCTTAAGCCCCGTTATTATCTCCTCTATATCCGCAAGGCTCCTGTGAGAATGGCTGTGCTCGTGATGCTCGTGGTGTTCATGGTGCTCATGGTGCTCGTGATGATGATGTTCATGATGCTCATGATGGTGGTGATGCTCGTGATGATGCATAAACTCGCCCTCATCTATGCCGTTGACGCTCACGCTCACATGCGTGCCCGTTATTCCGCACTTCACAGCCTTTTCCATGCTGACATTCACTCCCGGTATACCAAGAGAATTGAGCCTTTCAATAAACCTTTCGGGCTCGGGACAGAGCTCCAGAAGGGCGGACATGAGCATATCGCCCGCCGCTCCCATATTGCACTCGATGTATAAAGTTTTCATTATTGTTTTCCTCCCCTGTGATTTATCATGCTTGCGGTGTAAGCCGCGCCGAAGCCGTTGTCTATATTCACAACGCTCACTCCGCTTGCGCAGGAATTGAGCATTGACAAAAGAGCCGAAACGCCTCCGAATGACGCGCCGTAGCCCACGCTTGTGGGAACGGCTATTACGGGACAGTCCGCAAGACCGCCCACAACGCTTGCCAGAGCGCCTTCCATGCCCGCTATGGCTATTATAACGCTTGCGCTCATTATATCCTTTGAATGAGCCAGAAGCCTGTGTATGCCCGCAACGCCCACATCATACAGCCTTTTGACGTTGTTTCCGAGAGCCTCGCAGGTGATGGCAGCCTCCTCTGCTACGGGCATATCGCTTGTGCCCGCGCTCACTATGAGTATTGTGCCCTCTGTGTCGGGCTTCGGCATTTCGCCCGCTATGGCTATTCTGCCCATTTCGCAGTATGTAATGTCTATGTGTTTTTTAACATAGTCCGCAGCCTCGGCTGAAAGCCTTGTTATAAGCACTGTTTTCTGACCTTGGCTCATGAGGCTTTCGGTTATTTTGATTATCTGCTCGGGCGTTTTGCCCGCACCGTATATCACCTCGCCCGCGCCCTGCCTTAAAGCCCTGTGGCTGTCGGTCTTGGCAAAGCCCAAATCGTCGAAGGGCTCCGTCCTGAACTTAAGCTCGGCTTCCTCGGGGCTTATAACGCCGTCGGCAACATTTTTAAGAAGTGTTTTCAATTCATTTTTGTCCATAGCCTCACCTCTCACAGCAGGAAATCATTAAAAGCGGGAGACCACAGGTCTCCCATATAATTTTTTCCGTGTTATTTTTTTGACAATGCATTCTTTATCACATTTTCGGGGTCTTTTACGAAAAGGACTATAAGCCATATCACAAGCCCAAGCGCCGTAACGGAAAACCCGAGAAATGCATCGTTGAGCATATCTAAGGGAGCGGGAGCAAAAAACTCTGCCCCAAGCTCTATGTATTCAAACACGGCGTCTATAAGCCACATGAGCGACGCGCCCCAGAACATGAGCGAGAGCACTCTCAGCATTTTTTTGCCGTCGCGGTCCTTGAAATACCAAAGTACGGTTGAAATGACAGCCGAAAAAACCGTGATAAGAAGCGTCATTTTATGCCTCCTGCTTTTCGTCTGCCGTTCTCTTTTCGATAGCTGAAGCCACGGCAGCGCCTACAGCCCACACAGCTGTAACGATAACTGCCATAGATACGCCTGCCGTTGCCATTTCGTGGAGCATTTCCGCTCTTGAAACGGGGTCTATGGCGTTTGTAAGGAAGGGGAAGAAGGGTACGACCTCGCCGTGCCATATGTGCTCGAAGGCAAGGAGAGCCGAGCCACCCCATAACATATTGTTGAGATATTTAAGCTTTGATGCAAAGCCCGTCTTTACCTCTGCTTTGCTCTCTTTCTTTTCGGCAGCCTTTGTTACAACGGTCGTTACGATAGCTTCTGCCGCGGGTACTATGAAACATGCCATAATGCATACCTCCTATTATTTATTATTATAACATATCCGTGCATATTTGTAAATATGCCATGTGTGAAATAAATGCGGAAACGCCGAATTTTCCTAAAAAGAGGGGAGGAAAAATGAAATTACGGCGTCCCCGGATTTATGTACATTTCCAGTATAATCCTTTGAGTGGACTCAAAGTCAATAGCCTATTTATTAAAATTTCGTTAATAATTCCCTATGAGATTTTTTATCTCCTGCTCCGTGGTGGAGGCATTGCACGCAAAGCCGTCCTTTACATCGCTGTCGGGGAGAGCGGCTTTTATGTCCTTGACGCTTCTGCCGAGCCCGGAGCCCGTGTGAGTGCAGAACGGTATTATTGTTTTTCCGCTCAAATCGTTATTTTCAATAAATGTAAACATAGCCATGGGCATTGTTTCGAGCCATATGGGATAGCCTATGTATACAGTGTCGTAATACGCCAGATTTTTTATATCGGTCTTGAGCTCGGGACGCGCGTTTGCTATCTTTTCCTTCTGCGCCATTTCCATCAGCATATTGTAATCGGAAGGATAGGGCAGAACGGTCTCAAGCTTTATTACATCGGCGCCCGTAAGTCCGCCTATTATTTCGGCTATTCTCTGCGTTGTGCCCGTCTTTGAAAAATAGAGCACAAGAGTACCGCTCTTGGGAGCGTTGGGATCTATTACGGGACCGGGACCGAATATGAGCTTGTCCCTAAGCGGAGCGGAGCTTGTCGTTATCTCCGCGGCAGGCTCCTTCACGGTCGCAGGCTGTGTGGGCTTTACGGTCGCAGGCTCGGCAGCCTTAACGGTAGTAGGCTGAATAACGGGCTTTGCCGTGGTCTGTACGGTCGTGGGCTCTATAACGATGTCAGAGCTTCCGTTTGTTACGGTTACGGTCTTTCTGTTTGCGTTCCAAATGACGCGGTAGCCGAAGCCCTCGGCTATAAATCTGGCAGGAAGCAGAGTTCTGCCGTCAATGATGAGGGGCGGGGCGTCCAAGTCCTTTTCCTCGCCGTTTAAGAAAGCTATGATGCTGTCTATTGTGAGCCTTATCTCGTCGTCTCCGTGCTTTAAATTCACCGTTCTTGTGGCTTCGTTCCAGCCTGCCGTGCCTCCGAGAGCCTCTGCAAGCCCCCTCACGGGAACATATGTCCTGCCCTCTATGGCGACTGCGGGGGTGTCGAGCTTTTTTTCAACTCCGTTGACAGTTACGGCAGTTCTGTCAAGAGTGAATATGACGGTAGTCAAGTCGTCCGCATATGCAAAAGCCGACAGAGAACAAAGCGTTATCAAAAGCATAAATGCAAAAGCTGTTATTTTTTTCATAATATACCCTCTTCCGATTAAAAAATATTCTTTAATTAATTATAACATATTTAAAATATTTGTACAACAAAAATAAAAACGGGAAAATTCCCGTTTTTCTGCGTGTCGATAAAATCGACACGCTTGAAAGAAATGCTTGCATTTCTTTCAGTTAGACTAAGGAAGGAAC
>CANRNM010000110.1 GCA_947631975.1 uncultured Clostridia bacterium | reverse complement strand
CCGACAGCAGCAAAGCAATAGCTTGGGATGCCGCAGCAAAACAGGCGACCGTAACAAAGGACAATATGAAGGCTGTATTTACGGCAGGAAGCAATATTGTTGAAGTAAACGGCGTTAAGACAGCTATGGAAAACGGCGTTAAGGCAGAAATAAAGGACGGCAGAATGTATGTGCCATTCAGAGCTATAGGTAATTTCTTGGGCGTGCAGGTCGACTGGGACGCAGAGAGCAAGACGGCTATATATAAGGCGAAGTAAATACCGAAACTAAAAGAACGGAGCTAAAAAGCTCCGTTCTTCAGACTGTCGAAAAAGTAAATTTATGTCAAATATAAACCCTTCCACCAACCTTCGGTTGGTCCCCCTTCCCTTAGCCCTAACGGGCTAAAGGACGGCTTATAATGTTTGAATTCCCGGCAGTAAACTTAATTCGCCCGAAGGGCGCAGCATTATAAGGCGTCCTTGCGAAGCAGGGAAGCTGTCGCCCAAAGGGCGACTGAAGGGTTAAAAAGTATTTTATCGACCCACAAAGACGCACGAAGTGCGGCTTTCGGCGAAGCCGAAAGTGCTGAGCGGGGGGAAAGTAATTAGCTCACATAGTGGTTTGTAGATACGCAAAAAGGGAGGAAAACCTCCCTTTAATATTTTATTTATTTTTCGAGCAGGGCGGAATATTCGGGGAATATTTCCACGCTTCTTTTGAGTATGCCCTGTGTGTGGGCGATGAATATGCCGTAGTTGGTAACGGGTACGCCCTGTTCTCTGCACCTAAATATCCTAAGCTGCATTTCCTTTTCGTTGAGGGTGCAGCCGCCGCAGTGAATGACGGCTTTATAGCCCGAAAGGTCTTTGGGAAAGCCCTGCCCGCTCGAAAATTCGTATTTTATATCTTTGTGTATATGCGCCTTGAGCCAGCGCGGTATTTTTACCGTGCCTATGTCGTCGCACTGTCTATGGTGAGTACAGCCCTCGGCAATGAGAATCTTGTCGCCGTCTTTAAGGCTGTCTATGGCTTTTACCGCCTTTATAGCCTCTTTAAGGTCGCCCTTATAGCGCGCCATAAGTATTGAAAAGGATGTGAGATATATATCGCTCGGCACGACATTTTTGACAAAGCCGAATGCCTGACTGTCCGTTATTACGACTTTAGGCTTTGACTGCATATTTTTAAGCGTATGTTCAAGCTCGGTGTCCCTTGTAACGACCGCCTGCGCTCCCGCTTCGAGCACATCGCGAAGAACCTGCTGCTGAGGAAGTATTATCCTGCCCTTGGGCGCAGCGCTGTCTATGGGAATGACGAGCACGACGCTGTCGTTTTTTTCGAGCTTGTCGCCTATTATTTTAAGCCTTTCGCTGTCGGCAGGCACAAGAGCCGAAATTTTTTCCTTAAGCTCGGTTATATTTTCTCCGGTAACGGCGCTTACCCATATGGAATTTTCCGCGCCGTATCTTTCGGAGGTCATATCCGACTTATTGAGAACGGTTATAAATGGGATATTTTTAGCCTTAACGGCTTCCGTTATTTTTATGTCCTCCGACTGAAGTCCCTTTGAACCGTCTACCACTATAAGCGCCATATCTACGGTGTTGAGCACATCGTAAGCTCTTTCTACCCTTATGCTGCCCAGCTCTCCCTCGTCGTCAATGCCGGGAGTGTCCACAATCATAACGGGACCGAGAGGCAGTATTTCCATAGCCTTTTTTACGGGGTCTGTCGTGGTGCCCTTTATATCCGAAACTATGGCAATGTTCTGATTGGTTATAGCGTTTATGAGGCTGGATTTGCCCGCATTTCGTCTGCCGAATATACCTATGCGAAGTCTCTCTCCGCTCGGGGTGTCATTAAGTCCCATAATAATGCCTCCCCGTTAAAATCTGAAATCTCTCTTGCCCTCGTTTATATTGAGAAGGTAGTCCTTTACTATGGCTTTTACCTTTTCCTTGGGTATATTTTCGACTTCCTTGGCAATGAGAGCCTCACCTATTTTCTTGGTCTCGGGCGAAGCGTAGTCCTCGAGATATTCCTGCAATGTCATGAGAGCGTTGGGCAGACAGCAGTTCTGTATCTGTCCCGACTTGCAGAGGCTCATGAAGCGGTCGCCCGTTCTGCCCTCTCTGTAGCAAGCCGTGCAGAAGCTCGGTATATAGCCCATTGTCATAAGCCAATTTACCACCTGGTCGAGAGTTCTGTTGTCCTCAACATCGAACTGGGCGCTGTTTTCCTCCTCGGGCTCGGGCTCGTAATAACCGCCTACGCTGGTCTTTGAGCCGCCGCTTATCTGCGAAATGCCTAAGTGGAGCACTCTTTCTCTTGTCTTTTGGCTCTCTCTTGTGGAAACTATCATTCCCGTGTAGGGTACGGCTATCCTTATGCAGGCTACGAGCTTTGCAAATATGTCGTCATCTATGGCATCCGTAAAGTCCTCGGGGTCTATGTCGTCGGCGGGTCTTATCCTGGGCACGCTTATGGTGTGGGGTCCTACGCCGTGTACAGCTTCAAGATGCTCGGCATGCATCAAAAGTCCCGCAAATTCATAGCGATATTTTTCAAGACCAAAAAGCACGCCTAAGCCAACATCGTCTATACCGCCCTCCATAGCTCTGTCCATTGCCTCCGTGTGATAAGCGTAGTCATGCTTGGGACCCGTGGGATGAAGCTGTAAATAGCTTTCCTTGTGGTAGGTTTCCTGGAAAAGTATGTATGTACCTATGCCCGCATCCTTGAGCTTTCTGTAATTTTCAACGGTGGTTGCCGCAATATTGACATTTACACGCCTTATTGCGCCGTTTTTGTGCTTTACGCTGTAAATGGTGTTTATACACTCAAGTATGTATTCAATGGGATTGTTTACGGGATCCTCGCCCGATTCTATGGCAAGGCGCTTATGTCCCATATCCTGGAGAGCTATAACCTCGTTTCTTACCTCCTCCTGCGTGAGCTTTTTGCGGGCTATGTGCTTGTTCTTCATATGATAAGGACAGTAAACACAGCCGTTTACACAGTAATTTGAAAGATAAAGGGGTGCAAACATAACTATTCTGTTGCCGTAGAAATCCTTTTTTATCTGCTCCGCAAGAGCATAAATTTCGTTGTTCTTTTCCTCGTCGGTACAAGCCAGAAGCACCGACGCCTCTCTGTGAGAAAGCCCCTTTCTTTCCTCCGCTTTTTTGATTATAGAGTCTATGAGCTCTATATTGTCCTTGTTTGCGTCTGCGTAGGCAAGAGTTTCAAGTATCTCCTCGTGGTTAATAAATTCCTCCGCCTTTAATGATTTGGGATCATACATATTAAATTTCTCCTTCCTTTTAGGTCAGGCAGCGCCTTCCCTGTCAGTAAATTAATTATATATTGTTTTTGTACTCACGCCGTCAAGCTGTCCGAGCTTTCCGGAAAGAGCGCTTATAACATCGTTGGGAGCGTCTACCGCCACGCTTATGATGTTTATTGACTTCTGTCTGTAGGGTATACCCATTCTGCCGATTATATAATCGCCGTAGTCATGAAGAACGGCATTTATCTTTGTTGCCGAATTATAATCGGAAACAACAATGCCTATCAAAGCTACTCTTGTATCCATTTTATTCGCCTCCTTCACATTATTATACAATCTAAAAAAAAATATTTCAACAATTTTATATAAAATTCTGCTTTAAAAATAAATATAATTGTGATACAATATTTTAATCAAGAATACAAAGGTGGAAAATGAAATGAATATAAAACAAAGCTATCATATTTATGCCGCGGCGACAATAATTTTGTGGTCGCTGGCATATGTGTTCACAAGGCTTGCGCTGGAGCACTTCACGGCGTTTCCGCTGGGATTTATAAGATACTTCATAGCGTCGGTGCTGCTTATAATAGTTGCCATAGCGACCAAAATGAAAATGCCGAAGGCAAAGGATATACCCATATTCATTGCGGCGGGATTTTTCGGCTTTTTCTTTTACATGATAGCCTTCAATCAGGGACAGGGACAGGTATCGTCCGCAACGGCAAGCGTAATAATAGCTACTGCGCCCGTTATGTCGGCTTTTATGGCAAGGTTTGTATACAAGGAAAGGCTAAGAGGATACAAATGGCTCGCTATAGTTATAGAGTTTGCGGGGGTTGCGGTGCTCACACTTTTAAACGGCGTGTTCTCCGTGAACAGCGGACTTTGGTGGCTATTCGGAGCGGCGCTTGCTTTCAGCATATATAATTTGATACAAAAAAAGCTCGCAACGGAGTATACTTCGCTTCAAGCATCCACATTCAGCATTTTTGCGGGAGCCGTAATGCTTGCAATTTTCGCGCCCTCGGCAATAGGCGAAATAACGAGCGCACCGCCCATACAGTATGTTTACATAGCAATATTAAGCTTGGGCTCCAGCGCCGGGGCATATGTGCTCTGGGCAAAGGCGCTTTCTCTTTCCAAGCAGACGGCGCAGGTGAGCAATTATATGTTCGGCATACCCTTCGCCGCAAGCCTTATGGGCTTCGTGTTCGGAGGAGAAATACCCGATATGGCGACGATAATAGGCGGAGGTATCATACTTGCGGGTATGGTGGTGTTCAACTTCGGGGATAGGGTGTTTAAAATTAGGGAGAAATAAAAAAAAGACCGAGTTATTCAAAATAAGAACTCGGTCTTTTTATATTATTTCCTGTTCAAGACTTTTAAACTCCGATGTATTGAAAAAATCTGCTATTGAAATATCTAAACCATCACAGAGCTTTTTTATTGTAAGTATCGACAAATCCTTTCTGTTTTCATCAAGCATACTATAAACCGTTGACGGTGTAACGCCCGACATTACCGCAAGCGCATTTGGCGTTATACCCCTTTCATTCATTATATCCCTAAATCTTTTTACAACGGCATTTTTTATTCCCATAAAATCACCTCATAAGTAATTTTACAAAAATATTTAAAATCAAGTGTACGCACTTGCGTATATACTTATTTTTTGTTATTATATAAACAGTGAGGTGATTTTATGCATAAAAACATATGTATGTTCTGCGGTCATAGAGATGTTTTTGAAAGAGAACGTGTTATCAGAGATTTTGGCGGAGCGTATAAAACACTGAAATATGCCGAAAAAACAGACATAAATATTATTAATATTAAATAAAAAACAGGGTGATTCGTCTCACCCTGTTATTGTATTAAATTACTTCAAATCGCCTGTCTTTAACCAGTCTTGGTCATCGTAGTCCTTATTCTCGCCTACCATGCCCCAAATGAATGTATAAGCCTTTGTGCCTACGCCGGAGTGTATAGACCAGCTTGGGGAGATAACGGCGGATTCATTCTTCATGACGATGTGTCTTGTTTCGTCGGGCTTGCCCATCATATGGAATACAACATTGTCGTCGTCCATATCAAAGTATAAATAAACCTCCATACGCCTTTCATGAGTATGGCAGGGCATTGTGTTCCAGTTTGAACCGGGGTCGAGCTTTGTAAGACCCATTGCAAGCTGGCAGCTGCCGTATTCTACGCCGTCTCTCTGTGAAAGTCTTGCGAAAACCTCATCGTGGATGTACTGATTGATAGTTCTCTTGTTGCAGTCCTCAAGAGAGCCGAGAGGCTTATGGTTTGCGTCCGCATAGGTGATGAGGACAGTGGGATATGTCTTGTGAGCGGTGCCCGAATTGGTGTAGAACTTGGGCGGATTTGAGGGATCCTTTGCCGCAAAGGCGATTTCCTTAGCGCCCATTCCCACATAAATGGCGTCGCCGTTATTTACCTCATATTCCTTGCCGTCAACTATAACGATACCGTCGCCGCCGATATTGATAGAGCCGAGCTCTCTCCTCTGAAGGAAGTATTCTGCCGCAAGCTCCTTGCTGCCCTCAAGCTTGATAGGCGCATTTGTGGGAGTGATGCCGCCGAAAATGATCCTGTCGTTATGGCTGTAAACAAGCCTTGCCTCGCCGGGTACAAAAACATTCTCCACAAGGAAATGCTCTCTTAACTGGCTTGTGGTATAGTGCTTTACATCATCGTAGTGATTTGAATATCTTACCTCTAAATTCAATTTTATTGCCTCCTTATTTAAAAGGCTGAAGGCTTAAAGCCTTCAGCCTCTATGATTAGATTTTTTAATTTTGACTGTTTGAAATTATCTCTGAACTCTGCCCGAACCGTCGCAGTTTTCAACCTCTGCTCTTGTAACAAGGTTGAAGTCGCCGGGGATAGTATGCTTAAGTGCAGATGCAGCTACAGCAAAGTTGAGAGCGTCCTTCATGTTCTTGCCGTCCATAAGTCCGCAGATGAGACCGCCTGCAAATGAGTCGCCGCCGCCCACTCTGTCTACGATAGGACTGATGTCAAATCTGTTTGATCTGTAGAACTCTCTTGTCTTGCCGTCCATGATACAAGCAGACCAGCCGTTGTGAGAAGCCGAGAATGACTCTCTTAATGAAGAAATAACATACTTGAAGCCAAACTTGTCGCACATCTGGTTGAATATATCCTGATAGCCTGCCATTTCAAGCTCGCCGGAGGTAACGTCCGTGTTGCCGGGCTTGAAGCCGAGAACCTTTTCAGCGTCCTCTTCGTTGCCGATACATACGTCAACATACTGCATAAGGTTTGTCATAACCTTCTGAGCCTTTTCTGATGA
>CANRNM010000109.1 GCA_947631975.1 uncultured Clostridia bacterium | reverse complement strand
TACAGAATGATAGAATGCGACAACATTGAATATTTTGCGGACAGACAAATTTATATGGCTGTTGCGGATATGACATTCATAAACAACAGACCCTTTAAATATGACAATAATACGGGACTTATATCGGAAAACAAAGAATATGAAGGCACAAATATCCTTTTTGAGCCAAAATTTGACAAGTCAAAAGCAAACGGACAAAAGGCGGAGGAATATCTTAAGGAGATAGGATTTGCTGCAATAGACTAAAAGAAAAAACATCGGCAGGTTATGCCGATGTTTTCTGTTATACCAATATTCTCTTAGCGCCCACATATGTTCTTGTGGAATAGCTGTCGTAAAGGCTTGATATCATAACATTTCTAGTTGCGGCGTGTATATACTGACCGTTGCCTATATACATACCCACATGTGAAACGCCCCTGCCGCCCGTATTAAAGAACACCAGGTCGCCCGCTCTGAGGTTTGCCTTGCTTACGGACACGCCGTTTGAGGCGTACATGCTGCTTGAGCTTCTGTTGAGCGTAATGCCGTAGTTCTTGTATATGCTGTATACAAAGCCGGAGCAGTCAACGCCCGATGTAAGGCTGGTACCGCCCCATACATAGGGAGTACCTAAGTATTTCTTTGAAAAGCCTGCCATCTCCTCGCCAAGCTTTTCCATAGGGTCTATGTTGGCGGGCTTTTCGCCGTTTTTGAATGTAACATTTGTGCAGTAAACATATCCTGTGTTTCCGTCGTCATCCTGTACATATACCCAGCCGTACTCCGTACCGAGCACACTGAGATTATAGCCCGAAGGCAAAAGTCTTATCTGTCTTGAATCGTTTGAAGAATCCGACTTCATATCCACCGACGCCTTGCAGGTAACATAAATATTAGCATCTGTATTTTTTACGGGCATAGCGTTCAATATATCTCCGCTTGATATAATCTCCGAAAAAACATTCTCCTCGGCGCGCACTGCCGTATATGACATACCCGCCGCCACAAGCGCCGCTGCGGCGCCTGCCAATAACATATTATACAACTTCATAAATATCACTCTCCAATGTATTTGTTTCACACTTTAATTGTAATTATTAAAAGATGTTACGCAAATGTTACGAATGATATTCTATAACAAAATCAAGTATTTGTCAAGTTTTTAGCCTAAAATTTAAAAAGTTTTTGCGGATTTTGAAATATTTTGTAATAACTTTATGACAATTTATTATAAAAAACAGTTGCAAAATATTAAGAAAATTACAGCGTTATAAATTAATTTTCTTTACAAAACAGCAAAAGCGCCACATTGCATAAATGCGACGCCTTATTTTTGTGCAAATTTGCTAAAAAACTATGGGCTGTATCTGTTTTCCTTCCATTGCAAGGCACAAAGTGTCATATATCCTGCTGAAATCCGCAATCATTGAAAGCGGCTTTTTTTCGGGGTTATCCTGACCGAAGGGTACAAAATAAATATTCTTTCTTATCATGAGTTCTCCTATATTTTTAAGGCTTACCCCCAGAGCGTCGTTGGTGGCAGGCGCAAGCACAAGAGGACGGTTGTTCCTCAAATGAGCCTTGCACGCCATCGTTACGGGGGTATCGGTTATACCGTTTGCAAGCTTTGCCATAGTGTTGCCCGTGCAGGGCGCGACCAGCATAATATCCAGCAGCTTTTGAGGACCTATGGGTTCAGCCTCCTTAATTGTTGATATTATTTCATTTCCCGTAATATCATATAGCTTTTCTCTGAAATCCTCTACAGCGCCAAATCTTGTGTTTATGCTGTCTGCATTATAGCTGAATATCGGGTGTATATTTATATTTCTTTTACTCAGTTTTTCTGCTTCCCTCACTACCTCGCCGAAGGTGCAAAAGGAACCGCACATACATAGACCAAGATTTATTCCCTGTAGGTCCATTGTATCACCTCCCTTTGTATTCTATGACATAAAGGGGGATTAGGTGTTATCGAGTACAATGTCCGTTATGGCTGTCTTGAGTATTTCAGCCGCCGTGTAGGGAGCCACCCTGCCCGGAAGACCGGGGCAGTACAGCGCCTTTATATTGAGCTTGGAGGCATAGCCGTAGTCCACGCCTCCGGGAGCCTGCGCTATGTCCACTATAACGGCGCCGCTTCGTACCCTCTCCAGCCTTTCGCCGTCAAATATGAGCGCGGGAACGGTATTGAATATAAAATCAAAGCCGTTCAGCTCCGTTTCAAGCTCTCTTATGTCCACGCCCCTGCAGCCAAGAGCATTTATATACGCCTCGTCGCTCTTTTTTCTGAATGTAACGCTCACATCCGCTCCCATGCCCCTTAGCATGGCGCTCAATACCTTTCCGCATCTGCCGAAGCCCGCCACGAGCGCCCTGCTTTTAAAGAGCACTCTGTCGCTTTCCTGTATGGCTGTCATTATGGCTCCCTCCGCAGTGGGCACGGCGTTATTTATGGCTACCTCCTCCCTTTCAAAAAGGTCTGCCGCGGTTATGCCCTTTTCGCCGGCTCTTTGCTTCAGCTCCGAGGATATTACGCCTCCCATAAGAAGCCCCGCGCCCTCTCTTTGCATGACGCCGAAAAGCTCGTCAAAAGTTATACTCATATCCTCACACATATTTATATGCTCTCCATCCTTTGAAACGGGAATTGGCAAAATGACCGCCCACGCGTTAGCTATGCACCCTTCAAGGCTTCCCTCGGAGGCGATATGCATATTGCCGTAAACCGAAATGCCGTAACCGTCCTTTTCGAGAAGCTCCTTAAGTATCTTATATCTGTTGTCTCCGCCTATTATGGCAAATTTAAAACTGCTCATAAAAATCACCCCTTTAAGCCTATGCCTAAAGGGGGTTGTATTATTAAGGGAAAATATAACAAGAGATTTTATTATACACAGTAAAAATAAATTTTTTACAGTATTGAAATGTAACTTTTGACACAAGTTTTTTACTCAAGCATTTCTTTTAACTGTGTTATGTAGATTTGGGCTGTAGCATAGCAATCCGACAAAGCTCTGTGGGCATCATCTCTGTAGATACCGTAATACTCACAAAGGGTAGTCAGCTTGTAATTTTTAACATCGCCGTCAAGCATATACATCTCCTCAACTTTGTCATAAACATCATGCAGGGGTTTGAGCAGCTTTCGGGACAGCTGCAGGTTATCATAAATTTTTTGTTTTTTGCCAACGACAAAACCGTTTGCCGTTAGAAAGTCCATGTCAAATTCGATGTTATGACCGACTATATTATAATCGCCGACAAAGCCCTGTACAAGAGGCATTACATCTTCAACGGGCAGAGCGTCAGCTGCCATTTCATTCGTAATTCTTGTAAGTTCTGTTATTTTCTCTGATATCTCGGCTTTTGGCTTTATGAGATAGCTTATTTTTTCGACAGGTTCAAAATCATTATATTTTATTGCCGATATTTCTATCAGCTCGTTTTTTCTCGGACTGAGTCCTGTTGTTTCGGTGTCAATAACCACAAAATCACAGAGTTTTGTTAAGCTGTTGCCTAAAGTAATGTTTGATATTTTGTACTCGAAATCACTGTGAGGGATATTGAGCGGAGCAGGAGAAGCGTCGGGTATCTGCGCCAAATTTTGATTAAAAAGCATAGCGCCCTGTTTTCGGCGGCGAGCTTCAAGCTCAGCCTTGCGTTCCGCTTCCTCCCGTCTTTGCTGCTCAAGCAAAAATTTTTCTTGAAGCTTTTGAGCCTCCTGCTTTTCCTACAATTTTTTTGAGTAAAAATACATACCTATATAAAAAAGGAGTAATATTAGCGGCATAGCCATGAAAACATAGGGCATAACACCCAGAAGAAAAACAAACACAAATATTACCTCCCTTTAGTTTTTTATATTGTTTTAACATCCTTGCCGGAAAATAATAACCGGTCCGTTTATATAGGATTATATCATAATATGTCTTACTTTACAATTCAGTCCGCCAAAAAAACATAGCAAAAAAAATACACCCATATAAGCATTTATATAAGTGTATTTTAAAGTCATGAAAAATAAATTTTTGATTATTTTGTTCCTCACTTCGGCAGCGTTATCACAGGCTTATCCTTCTTGGGTCTGTAAAGCACGAATTTGCGTCCTATCACCTGGACTACATCGGCTCTGGCTCTGCCGCCGCAGGTATCGGCAACCTTCCTTACCTCCTCCATGCAGTTGTCCAGCACATTGCACTTTATAAGCTCCCTTGCTTCAAGCGCCTCGTCGCAGCTTGCTATAACCTCGGGAGTAACTCCGTTTTTGCCCACGGAGACCACGGGATCCAGCTTTGACGCCATTTTTCTTAAAAAAGCTCTCTGCTTGCTTGTCATAATTATCACCCTTATCAATAGTAAAACTCAAATTCCAGATCGTATATTTTGACCGTATCGCCCTCGGCAATGCCCTTTTCCTCCAGGGCGGAAATAATGCCCTTTTCCCTTAAATATTTCTGGAAGAAGGCAAAGCCCTTTTCCGTGTCTATGTTGGTATAGCCCATCATTTTTTCGACGCCCGTACCCTCCACAACAAAGTAATGCTCGCTGCAGCGCTCTATTGTGAACGGCTCGTTCTCGCCCTCGGCTCTTGCCTCGAGCTCGGCAAACTCGTCATATTCCTCCTCAAAAACTATGTCCTCGGGATAAGCCTTAAGAAGCTCCGAAACCGCCATGAGCATATCGTCAAGTCCCGTGTTGGTAGCGGCGGAAACGGGAAATACCTTTATATTTTCGCTTTCGTACTTCTCCTTTATCCTGTCATAGTTTTCCTTAGCCTCGGGAATATCCATCTTATTTACGGCAATAACGGTGGGTCGCTTTGAAAGACCCGCCTTATATTTTTCAAGCTCGGCATTTATTTTCTCTATATTTTCAACGGGATCCGTGCCCTCAAGCGCCGCTCCGTCCACAACATGAATAAACACCTTTGTTCTCTCCACATGCCTTAAAAACTCATGTCCCAAGCCGACGCCCTCGCTTGCGCCCTCTATGAGCCCGGGGATATCCGCCATAACGAAGTCCTCGCCCCATCTGCTGCGCACAACGCCCAGATTGGGTGAAAGCGTGGTGAAGTGATAGTTTGCTATCTTGGGGTTTGCGTTTGTAACCATGGAAAGGATCGTGGACTTGCCCACATTTGGGAAGCCTATAAGTCCCACATCGGCAATGAGCTTAAGCTCCAGAATGACATCGTATTCCTTTGAAGTCCTGCCTCTCTCGGCATATCTGGGCGCCTGTCTTGTGGGAGTGGCGAAGTGCTGATTGCCCTTGCCTCCCTTGCCGCCCTTTATGATGACCTTTTTCTCGCCGTTTTGCGTCATGTCCGCCATGACCTTGTTTGTGAGCGCCTCTCTTATGACCGTCCCCACAGGCACCTTTATGATGACATCCTCGCCGTCTGCGCCCGTGCAGTTGCGCTTTCCGCCGTCGCCTCCCGGAGAAGCTTTGAACATTCTCTTATATCTGAAATCCAGAAGAGTGTTTACGCCCTCGTCAGCCACAAAAATGACATCTCCGCCCTTGCCGCCGTCGCCGCCGTCGGGTCCGCCGTTGGTAACATATTTAGCTCTGTAAAAGCTCACGGCGCCGTTTCCGCCGTTTCCGCCCTTTATATGGATCTTGGCTCTGTCTACAAACATCGCGCCTCTCCTTTCATATATTCATATACTATTTTCTCCGCAAAAAACATTTTTATAGATTTCAAAAAAACTGACCCGAAATCAAACTCAGGTCAGCTTCATCTGTCAATATAAATTACTCGGCTACGGAATAAACAGAAACCTGCTTCTTATCCCTGCCCTTTCTCTCGTACTTAACTCTGCCGTCAACAAGAGCAAAGAGTGTGTCGTTGCCGCCCTTGCCTACATTGATGCCGGGATGTATCTTAGTACCTCTCTGAGTATAAAGGATGTTGCCTGCCTTAACGAACTGTCCGTCAGCTCTCTTTACGCCAAGTCTCTTGGACTCGGAATCACGGCCGTTCTTTGTGGAACCAACACCTTTTTTATGAGCAAATAACTGAAGGTTGATCTTTACCATTTGTAGCACCTCCTAAATCATAAACTGTTATTTCGTCTTTATAGCTTTCTTCAATGCTTTTGTAACCGAGAACAAGACTGTCCATGAGAAGCTCCGCCTTCTTTTCGGCGTCAAAGGCTGTGATGACAAGCACGGCGTCGCCTCCGTCGGGAGCGCACTCATAGCTGAATTTTGCCTTTGTGAAAGCCTCTATGCTGTTGCGGGTGTTGAGCAAAAGTATGGACACGGCGGAACACACTATCGGGTCGCCATGCTCCGTTATATTCACTCCGCAGACCCTGCCCTCGTTATTTCTGATAATATTGACCTTTATCATTTTTATTCATCAGCCATTTATCTTTTCGATCTTTAACCTTGTGAAAGGCTGTCTGTGTCCGTTCTTCTTGTGGAAGCCCTTCTTGGGCTTATACTTGTAAACGATGACCTTCTTAGCCTTGCCGTCGCCTATTACGGAAGCATCTACGCTGGCTGCCGATGCGTCTGCGCCGAACTTGAAGCTGTCGCCGTCGCACACTGCAAGCACATTGTCAAAGGTATACTTTGAATCAGCCTCAACACCTAACTTCTCAACGGTGATGATGTCGCCTTCGCTTACCTTATACTGCTTACCGCCTGTTTCAATAATCGCGTACATTCCCCTGTACACCTCCTTAAACAAAACTCGCCGAATTTGGTGTGATAAATCAACTTATAAACCTATTCGTGCGGCATAACAAAAGTATTATAGCATAATGAGGATATTTTTGTCAACCGTTTTTTTGTATTTTATAGATTTCATCAAGCTGTTTTTCCAATGTGCCTGCCTTTGCATAGGGCAAGGCATCGACCTGACGCAGATTATGTG
>CANRNM010000108.1 GCA_947631975.1 uncultured Clostridia bacterium | reverse complement strand
GAGCATTGCTCGCCCGTCATTTTCGGTAATGGATAACAATAAATGTATATGATTGGGCATAACGACATATTTGTCCAGATTTATCCTATAGACCTCGGGTATACGATTTATTCCGTCCTCGGCTATTTTTCCCGTTTCGGACAGCGTATAGCCTTCCTGCGGGCGGGCAATGCCCGCCCCTACAACAGACGCTTCATTTTTATCCCAAAATAGATTTATTTTGTTTCTTGTACATATTGTAACGAAATAAACACCGTTCTGCGAATAATCATACTCCCTCAGCCTTATATTTTTCCTATCCTCCATGTTCTATGCGGGGAATATGGGCACATAGTCAAGTCCCGTATTTTCCGCGATGTCAAAGAGTATATTCATATTCTGAACAGCCTGACCCGCAGCGCCCTTGAAAAGATTATCGAGCGCGCCTATAACAATTATCCTGTTTGTTCTCTCGTCTATGGCGAAGCCTATATCCGTGAAATTGGAACCCTTCACCCACTTTGTCTCGGGGAAAACGCCCTCGTTTGTGAGCCTTATGAAGTGCTCACTGCCGTAATATTTTTCATATACCGCCTTTATGTCGGCATAGCTGTATTTGCCTCTCAGATCTGCATAGCAGGTGGCAAGTATGCCCCTGTCCATGGGTATAAGGTGGGGCGTAAAGTTTATGACTATATCCTCGCCCGCGGCATAGCTAAGCTGTTCCTCTATCTCGGGAGTGTGTCTGTGGCAGGCTATCTTGTAAGCCTTCACGGACTCGTTCATCTCGCAGTAATGATTTGCAAGCGAAAGTCCTCTGCCTGCGCCCGTTGCTCCCGACTTAGCGTCTATTATAATGGAAGAATTGTCTATGAGCCCTTCCTTCACAAGGGGGTACATAGAGAGTATGGAGCATGTGGTGTAGCAGCCCGGATTGGCAACTATCCTTCTTCCCTTTATTTTATCCCTGTTTATCTCGCAGAGACCGTAAACGGCTTCGGGAAGTATATCCTTTGAATAATGGGTGGTGTACCATTTTTCATATGTATCTATATCTTGAAGTCTGAAGTCCGCGCCAAGGTCTATTATCTTTGTTCTTTCGAGTATGCCGTTGTTTATTTTTTTGCTGGCAACTCCGTGGGGCAGAGCAAGAAAGATGACATCGCAGATATCAGCCATTTTTTCTATGTCCTCCTCCTCGCAGACATAGCTTAGGTGAGAATAGTTCGAATATACCTCGGCATAGTCCTTTCCCGCATAGTTCTGCGACGTAAGACACACAAGCTCTGCCTTGGGATGCTGTGTTATGAGCCTTGCAAGCTCCTCTCCCGCATATCCCGTAGCTCCTATAATTCCCGCTTTAATCATATCAAAACCTCCGAAATTCATCATTTGTAAAGAAATATTATAACTCCAAAAGAGTCAAAAGTACAGTGTTTTTTTATTGTTTTAAAAATTTTTTGTTCACGGTACAAAATGAATTATACACCATTAATGAATAATATGCAAGTGCAATTTATAAAAATTCAAACAAAAATACAATAAAATTCAATTATTCATTAAAAATTAAATATTTATGCAGAAAAAATACTTGCATAATCACTGTATGAGTGTTACAATATAGTCATTGAAAATAAAAATAAGAAATCGGAGGAATATTTTATGAAAATAGTACTTGCTTATTCGGGCGGACTCGATACGTCCGTCATAATACCATGGTTAAAGGAAAACTACGGCGCAGAAGTCATCGCCGCATGTATCAACGTGGGACTTACGGAAGGCGAAACTACGGGGCTTGAGGAAAAAGCCATAAAGCAGGGCGCCGCAAAGGTATACTTTGAGGACGTGCGCGAGGAGCTTATAACGGACTACATATACCCCATGGTAAAAGCGGGCTGTGTATATGAGGACAAGTACCTTCTCGGCACTTCTATAGCAAGACCCCTCATTGCAAAGAAGCTTGTGGACATAGCTATAAGCGAGGGCGCCGATGCCATATGCCACGGCGCAACGGGAAAGGGCAACGACCAGATAAGATTCGAGCTCACAATAAAGGCGCTTGCTCCGCAGATAAAGATAATAGCTGCGTGGAGAGACGACAAGTGGACGCTCAGCTCAAGAGACGATGAAATAAAGTATCTTATGGACAGAGGCATAGAGGTGCCCATGAAGAAGGAGGACTCCTATTCAAGAGATTCCAATCTCTGGCACATAAGCCACGAGGGACTGGAGCTTGAGGACCCCGCAAACGAGCCCAATTACGAGAGCCTTTTAAAGCTGGGCGTATCCCCCGAGAAGGCTCCCGACAAGCCCACCTATGTGGAGATAGGCTTTGAAAAGGGCATACCCGTTACTCTCGACGGCAAGGAGGTAAAGCCCCTTGAGCTTATGACCTATCTCAACAAGATAGGCGGAGAAAACGGCGTGGGCATTACGGACCTTGTTGAAAACAGAGTTGTGGGCATGAAGTCAAGAGGCGTATATGAAACTCCCGGAGGAACTATACTCTACGCCGCTCACAGAGACCTCGAATATCTCTGCCTCGACAGACAGACTACCGACTATAAGGAAACGGTTAGAATAAAATATGCAGACCTCATATACAGAGGCGAGTGGTTCACTCCTTTAAGGGAGGCTCTTGCAGCCTTTGTGGACACTACGCAGGAATATGTGACGGGTACGGCAAGGCTCAAGCTCTACAAGGGCAACATAATAAGCGCAGGCGTTAAGTCGCCCTACAGCCTCTACAACGCAGAGCTTGCAAGCTTCACAACGGGCGAGCTCTATTCGCACAAGGATGCGGAGGGCTTCATAAATCTTATGGGACTTCCCCTTAAGGTAAGAGCTATGATGCTCAAAAATGCCAAGAAGTAATATAAAGCTTCAATATCTATACAAGCAAAAAAGCGTACGCAATGTACGCTTTTGCTTTTTGATAAACAACCTTATTGTATGAAATTTCTACGAGTGATTAGCTCACATTGTGGTTTGTAGGGGCGTGCATTGCACGCCCGTTTATAACATTTTTTATATTTTGAATTTTTCGACAATCAAAAAAGCGTACGCAATGTACGCTTTTTGTGTTTTAAATATTAATTTGAGGTCTGCCTGGGTATGTAGGGTATTATCCTTTCTGCGAGCGAGCGTATTGCCTGCGTCTGAAGTATTATCTTGCCGGGGCCGGTAAGCTTTGCAAGGAACAGCCCTTCACCGCCGAACAGTATGTTCTTGAAGCCCTTAACGGTCTCTACCTCATATGTTACGTTGCTGTCAAAAGCCACAACATTTCCCGTGTCAATCATTATGGTCTCGCCGGGGGCAAGAGTTTTTTCAACAGCGTCGCCGTCTATCTCGAGGAAGCATAAGCCCGAGCCCGAAAGCTGCTGCATGATGAGGCCTTCGCCGCCGAAAATACCTGCGGACAGCTTCTTTGTAAATACGGTATCGAGCTCAACGGTTTTTTCAGCCGCAAGGAAAGCGCCCTTCTGAATTATGTAGTCATCGCTTGAAACATCAAGCGCCCTTATTGAGCTGGGAACGGTAGAAGCAAAAGCAATGCGCGAATCATCGGCATTAGCCGAATAGGTTGCCATAAAGAACGATTCGCCCGCAAACATTCTGCCCAGACCCTTTAAAAGTCCGCCGTTGGTATTTGTTTCCATACTTATGCTCGGACTCATCCAAGCCATGCCTCCCGCCTGTGTGTAGATCTGATCGCCCGAGTTGAGCCTCAGCTCTACGGCGGGAACAGTAGTTCCTATTATTCTGTATTGCATAATGATGCCTCCTTTAAAAAAAATATTCTATAATAATATTTTAACACATATAAGGTATATATTCAAATTCGTTTACGCCATGAATTTTGTCGTTTACGCTTTTTTGCAAAAACAGCTTGACTTGGAGTCGGCTTTATGCTTTATAATTTATATATAATAAATATGAGGAGGTCCTATAATGGAAAAATATTTCGGTTCGGATACGCCGAAGCTCGGCTTCGGACTTATGAGACTGCCAAAGACCAAAACCGGCGCAATAGATGTTGAAACCACCAAAAAAATGGTGGATATGTTCATGGACGCGGGGCTTACATACTTCGACACCGCCTATGTGTACGACAACGGAGAGTCGGAGCGCGCGGCAAAGGCTGCGCTTGTAGACCGCTACCCAAGGGAGAGCTACACACTTGCCACAAAGCTCTGCGCATGGATGGGCGCGCACGATGAAAAGAGCGCCAAGCAGCAGTTTTATACAAGCCTTGAACGCACGGGCGCAGGATATTTCGACTACTATCTTCTCCACGCGCTTCAGGCGGGAAACTACAGAAAATATGACGAGTACCATATATGGGATTTTGTGAAGGAATTGAAGGCTAAGGGGCTTGTGAAGCACTGGGGCTTTTCGTTCCACGCCACGCCCGAAATACTGGATAAGCTCCTTACGGAGCACCCCGACGCAGAATTTGTACAGCTCCAGCTCAACTATGCCGATTGGGAAAATCCCGACGTTACGGCAAGGGCAAACTACGAGGTGGCAAGAAAGCACGGCAAGTCTATAGTTGTTATGGAGCCCGTAAAGGGCGGAGCGCTTGCAAACCCGCCCAAAAAAGTGCAGGATATATTCAAATCGGCTGCGCCCGGCTCGTCCTTCGCCTCGTGGGCAATACGCTACGCGGCGTCGCTCGAAGGCATTATAACCGTGCTTTCGGGTATGTCAAGCATAGCGCAGATGGAGGACAATCTTTCGTATATGAAGGACTTTAAGCCCCTTGACGGCTCGGAGCAGGAAGCCGTGAGAAGGGCGCAGGAGATAATAAACGGCATAAAGACAATACCCTGCACCGCCTGCCATTACTGCACGGCAGGCTGCCCCATGAAGATAGCCATACCCGAGATATTTGCCGCGCGCAATCAGCAGATAGCCTGGGGACAGCTTGAAAAGGGAAAGCAGATGTACGCCGAGGCGGTAAAGGACGGCGGAAGGGCAAGCGAGTGCATAGCCTGCGGACAATGCGAAGGCGCCTGCCCGCAGCAGATAGATGTCATAACAAGGCTTAAGGAATGTGCGGTAAATTTCGGAGAGTGAGAGTAAAAAAATCGTGCCCCATATGGGACACGGTTCATACTGTCGAAAAAGTATTTATAAAAAATTTTTCTATAACTGTCTCTTAGATTTAGCGGAATAAAGAACGACATAAAAGGCTCCCTCCGGGAGGGAGCTGTCGCCCGTAGGGCGACTGAGGGAGAATGCGCAACTAACAATATTATACTCCTTCCACCGCCTTCGGCGGTCCCCCTCCCTCGGTGAGGGAGGCTTACCTAACACTCACAGAACAACTGAAGGATCAAAAAGCATTTTATCGACACTCAGAAGGGCGTGCAAAGCACGCCCTAAAAAATTAAAATTACTCTATAACTCTCACGCCAAGCACGCCGTTTATACCGTCTACGACGGAGGCATCAGCCGACTTGACATCGGCTATTGTGTAGCCGTAGCTTCCTCTTGTCTTGGATGCGAACTGCTCTGCGCCCTTTATAGCCGACTTTATGGCATCCATAGCCTCTGCTGTGGAGAGAACGCATATTCTCTGTGTGCCTGCGGGTCTGGGAGCGGAAATTGAAGGATAGTTGACCGAATTGACAATATTGCCCTTTTCAAGGTATTCCATCATTTCGTCTGCCGCCATAGCCGCGCAGTTGTCCTCTGCCTCGGGAGTGGAGGCTCCGAGGTGCGGAAGTGTGATTATGCCCTCAACGCCCACTGTTTCCTCATTGGGGAAGTCGGTTGCGTAGTAGCTTACCTTGCCGTCGGCAAGAGCCTTCTTGACTGCCGAAGCGTCCACAAGCTCATTTCTTGCGAAGTTGAGTATTCTCACGCCGTCCCTGCACTTTGCAAGGCTTTCGGCATTTATCATATTTTTGGTTTCATCTGTTGCGGGAACATGAACGGTAATGTAGTCCGCTGCCGCATAGATGTCGTCAAGGCTCGGTGTTACCTCAACGCTGCTGTCAAGAGCAAGAGCGCTCTTTACCGAGAAGTAGGGGTCGTAGCCTATGACCTTCATGCCGAGAGCAACGGCAGAATTGGCAACGAGCACGCCTATTGCGCCGAGACCTATAACGCCGAGCGTCTTGCCCTTTATCTCGGGACCCGCAAAGCTTGACTTGCCCTTTTCCACCTTGGCTGCTATGCCGTCCTCGCCTTCAAGCGCCTGAGCCCACTTGTAAGAGCCCATTATGTTTCTGCTTGTGATGAGAAGACCCGTGAGCACAAGCTCCTTAACTGCGTTGGCATTTGCGCCGGGAGTGTTGAAAACAACAATGCCCTTGTCGGCGCACTTGTCAAGCGGGATATTGTTTACGCCCGCTCCGCAGCGAGCAACAGCCTTTAAGCTTGCGGGAAGCTCCATATCGTGCATCTTGAAGCTTCTAAGAAGTATAGCGTCGGGCTCCTGCATGTCGTCTGCTACGGTATAGTTGTCGTTAAGTCTTGAAAGACCTATCTTTGATATCTTGTTTAATGTCAGTACCTTATACATTTATATCACCTTTCATTCAAAAACACAGAGGACTGCCCGAGCCGTGTTTCACAGCGGACAGCCCCTTTTATTATATTACTTGTTTTCCGTTTCAAACTTCTTCATAAATTCTACAAGAGCCTTTACGCCTTCAACGGGCATTGCGTTATAGATGCTGGCTCTCATACCGCCTACCGTTCTATGACCCTTGAGGTTAACAAAGCCTGCTGCGGTAGCTTCCTTTATAAACTTGGCGTTGAGCTCGTCGTCGTCCGTTACAAAGGGAACGTTCATAAGGCTTCTGTCCTTGGGCACGACCGTGCCTCTGAACATCATGGAGTTGTCGAGGAAGTCATAAAGTATGGCTGCCTTCTCCTCGTTCACCTTCTGCATTTCCGCTAC
>CANRNM010000107.1 GCA_947631975.1 uncultured Clostridia bacterium | reverse complement strand
TAAGGGAAGGGGAACCAACCGAAGGTTGGTGGAAGGGTTTATATTTGACATAAATTTACTTTTTCGACAGTCTGGAAACAGCCCCCTTGGGCTGTTTTTTACTTTACACATTCCTTCATTCAACTATCACTCCTCCGCCTATCACGCAGGCGTTCTCATCGTAGAACACTGCCGCCTGACCGGGGGTTACGGCGCGCTGGGCTTCATCAAACACCGCCTGCACGAAGCCGTCTTTAAAGCTTATGGTGCAGGGTGCTTTTTTCTGATTATATCTAAGCTTTCCCAGACAGCGCACAGAGCCGTCTATTTTTTCGACGGACATATGATTAAAGTCCTTCACAAGCACATTTTTCTTGAAAAGCTCGTCGTTTCCGCCCAGCACCACTCTGTTGTTTTCCCTGTCTATGGCTGTAACATAGGCGGGAACGCCCAAGGCTATGCCGAGCCCCTTGCGCTGACCTATGGTGTAGTTGGTTATGCCCCTGTGTCTGCCGAGCACATTTCCCGCGCTGTCGGTGAAGTCGCCCTCGGGTATAGCCGCGTCCGTGTTTTGGGCTATAAATTCGCCGTAGTTTCCGTCGGGCACAAAGCATATATCCTGGCTGTCGGGCTTATCCGCCACCCTAAGACCTATGTCGGAGGCAATGGCGCGTATTTCGGACTTTGTATATTCCCCGTTGGGCATGAGCGTGCGTCCGAGCTGTTCCTGCGTGAGGGAATAGAGAGCGTAGCTCTGGTCCTTGTCGCCCGCCTGCCTTATGGTATACCTGCCCGCGCCGTTTTTAACAACGGAGGCGTAATGCCCCGTGGCTATATATTCCGCGCCTATCTCGCGCGCTCTGAAAAGAAGCGACTCCCACTTTATATAGCGGTTGCAGGCAATGCACGGATTGGGCGTAGAGGCGTTTAGATATTCCTCTATGAAATAGTCTATGACCTTTTCTTTGAAGTCCCGTTTGAAATTGAATACATAATGCGGTATGCCTATGCTTGCTGCGACCGCCCTCGCGTCCTCGGCTGCCGACAGTCCGCAGCAGTTCCCCTCCGTGTCCTCGCCGTCCCAGAGCTGCATAGTAACGCCTATGACATCATAGCCCTGTTTTTTGAGAAGATAGGCGGCGACGGAGGAATCCACGCCTCCCGACATACCCACAACAACCTTTATCACCGGCGCCACTCCTTTATCAATAGTCCTCCTCGGGGACCTCCTCGTGCTCGCTTATGTCGTTTACGGGCTTTTTGAGCCCCTCTATAACAATGCCGTTCTTCTCGGCATAGTCCCATAAAGCGGCATGGAGAGCCTCCTCCGCAAGGCAGGAGCAGTGCACCTTTATGGGCGGAAGTCCGTCAAGAGCCTCCATTACCGCCTTGTTTGTTATCTCCATTGCCTCCTGTATCGTCTTGCCCTTTATCATCTCGGTCGCCATGGAGCTGGTAGCGACTGCCGCTCCGCAGCCGAAGGTCTTGAATTTGGCGTCAAGCACAACGCCGTCCTCTATCTTGAGATAGACCTTCATTATGTCTCCGCACTTGGCGTTGCCCACTGTGCCAACACCGCTGGCGTCCTCTATCTCTCCTACGTTCCTGGGGTTCATAAAATGGTCCATTACCTTTTCACTGTACTGCATATCTTATTCTCCTTTATTTTTTATAAATTCCTCGTAAAGCGGGGACATCTGTCTCAATCTCTCAACTATGGGCGGAAGCTCCGCTATGACATAGTCTATCTGCTCCTCTGTGGTGTAGTGTCCCATTGTGAGCCTTACGGAGCCGTGAGCCTTCTCGTGGGGCAGTCCTATGGCAAGAAGCACATGCGACGGGTCGAGAGAACCGCTCGTGCAGGCGCTTCCGCTCGATGCGCAAACTCCCTTGTAGTCCAGAAGAAGAAGTATGCTCTCGCCCTCTATAAATTCAAATGAAATATTGGCGTTGCCTGGAAGCCTCTTTACGGGATGACCGTTGAGCCTTGAATAAGGCACAGCCTCGAGTATTGAGCTTATGAGCTTATCTCTGAGCGCCGTAAGCCTGGGCACCTCGGTATCGAGCTCCTTAACGGCAAGCTCAAGCGCAAGACCCATGCCCACTATTCCGGGCACATTCTCCGTGCCCGCGCGCCTTCTTCTTTCCTGCGCTCCTCCGTGTATAAGCGGATTGAGCTTTATGCCCTTTCTGATGTAAAGAGCGCCTATGCCCTTGGGTCCGTAGAATTTATGACCGCTCATGGAGAGCATATCTATATTCATTTCATCCACATCTATAGCCACATGACCCGCAGCCTGAACGGCGTCCGTGTGGAAAATGATGCCCTTTTCATGCGCTATTGCGCCTATCTCCGCTATCGGCTCTATTGTGCCTATCTCGTTATTTGCAAACATAATAGTTATAAGTATGGTATCG
Source organism: uncultured Clostridia bacterium (assembly GCA_947631975.1). GTDB lineage: Bacteria > Bacillota > Clostridia > Lachnospirales > CAG-274 > Gallispira. Next base: position 4,568 of record CANRNM010000107.1, on the reverse strand, counting down.
TCCCTTATGGCTTTCTTGAGCTCGTCTAACGACACCATGCCGTATTCGTCAACGGGGAGATATGTTACCTCGTAGCCCTTTGTTTCGAGATATTCGCAGGTGTGGAGCACTGCGTGGTGCTCTATGCTCGTAGTTATGATGTGCCTGCCCTTTGAGGCGTAGCTCTCGGCTATGCCCTTTATAGCCCAGTTGTCAGCCTCCGAACCGCCCGCTGTGAAATATATCTCGTTGGGCTTTGCGCCTATGGCTGAAGCCACCTGCTCCCTTGCGTGTTCCACGGCGTTTTTGTTCTTCTGCGCAATTTTATATATGCTCGAGGGATTGCCGTAGCTCTCCTTGAAGTAGGGGAGCATAGCCTCTATTACCTCGTCTCTCGTTGCGGTCGTAGCCGCGTTGTCTAAATAACACTCCATCATTTTCGCTCCTTTATTATATATTAAATAAGCTCGGAAAGGCTTATGTTGTCGGCAGCCTCGCTCACGCTCTCGCTAAGCCTTGCCCACACATCTCTTGTGGCGCACAGCGAGCAGTCGCCCATGCCGCAGCTCTCCTTGTCCGAAAGGCACTCCACAAGCTTAAGAGGACCCTCAACAACTCTCAGTATGTCCCCCACGCTTATGTCCTCGGGCGGCTTTGTAAGCGTATATCCGCCGTTGGCGCCCCTTGTGCTTTTCACAAGCCCGGCTTTTTTGAGAGAGGCTATGAGCTGCTCCAGATAGCTCTCGCTTAGGTTGGTGCGCTCCGCAATGGATTTGAGCGAAACACAGCCCTCGGAGCAGTTTTCCGCTATATCCACCATCGCCTTTAGCCCGTATCTGCCTCTTGTGGATATTTTCACCCTTTTCACCCTCTTTTTATACTCATTATTCCGAGTGTTTTACTCGGCATTAATATAGTAACACTTATGCGATACAATGTCAAGTATTTTAGTGGGAATTGTGAAAAATAATGTGGGGGAGCCGGAAATGCCCATGTAGGCAGCTTGGGGACAGTCCCGCAGCACCCAAGCCCTATTGACTGTCAACATAAAGAAAATACTGCAACAGAGAGCAAACAACACTAATTTTCGGGACAGTCCCCGTCCCAGCCGACAAATCGGGGACTGTCCCGAACTTGATTGTTTTGTTGTTTTGAACGGTATTTAATAAGCATTGTAAAACAATAAGTTTCATATAATGCGGGACTGTCCCCAACCAAACATGCAGATATCCCCCCTCAGTCAACTCTACGAGTATCAGAACTTTCCCTTCGGGAAAGTTCTGAACACGCTTTTTGCTTCTTTTTGTGCGCAAAAAGAAGAATAAAATTTATTAAAAAAAACGGGCGACCACAGGTCGCCCCTACATTGAAAAATAGTGCAATTTATGTTAAAAAACGGGCGAGCAATGGCTGGTCGTTTTGCTTCGCAAAACTGCTCGCCCATGCAACCAAGGCTCGCCCCGACATTTTGAAAAGGGCGTCAAGAGGCGCTCCTCTTTTTTCGACAACATCTCCTATTGAAAAAAATACGCCCTTGTTGTATAATTGCCTATGTAGAAAAGAGGGAAAAATATGAAAAAAATGATTTTGGCAATGATTTTGGCGCTTATTACGGTGCAGAACATACAGGCGGCGGACTACATGCCCTACACTCCGCCCGAAAACACCGCCGAGGTAAAAATCGCAGGCGTAAGCATGACCTATCCCAAGGGCGAAAGCGGGGACAGCATTTTCATAAACGGCAGGCTTTATGTTCCCCTTGCCGAGGGCGTTAAGCTCATGGGCGGAGAGGTAAAGCAGACGGGGACGATATACAAGATAACAATAGACGGCAGATTTACATTTCTTTCGCCCGAAAACGGCAGAGCGCCCAAGCTCACGCTTTACGGCGGGAAGCCCTATATTTCGTTATACACTCTGGCGGAGAGCTTCGGCTATTGCTTCAAGCCCGATGTGAAAACAAACACGGGAGTCATAATGAAGGAAAAATGCCTCAACGCAAGGGAAAGCCTTTACTATGCCAAGTCGCCCAAGAGCGCATACATAAGGCTGGAGGACATTACGGCAGACGGCATGCGCCCCTCGGGCAAGGGCAAATACAGCGTGGATATGCTCGAAAAGCTTAGATTTATGGCGGAGTATATGCACGCAAGAAAGCAGGAATACTACATAGCATGGGTGCCCGTTTACGCCTGTCCCAAGGAGAACTATTGGAACGATGTTTCGGCGGATACGAGCCTTTACAACGCCTATTTCATATATGTTCTGGACTATATGACGGAGCACGGCGGACACATGGGTCTTCACGGCTATACTCATCAATACGGCAATGAGGAAAGCTGTATAGGCTACGAATGGGGCAGGGACACGCCCTATAACCAAAACGAACAGCAGCGGCGCATGATAATGGCAAGGCAATGCTGTGAAAGGCTGGGATATGAGGCGGAATTTTTCGAGTTCCCGCACTATGGCGCAGACAGCGCGCAGCTCAATATGGCAGAGCATTATTTTGACGCCATATATCAGCCCTACCCCGACAAGAGGCTTGAAAACAGCCTTACATATACGGAGCGCTCGGGCAGGAGGGTGTTTTACATACCCACGCCCGCCGACTATGTGCACAACACGGAGGATGATACCGTTTACACAAAAATGGAAGGCTGCGTCAAGGACGGCTGTGCATTGAGCCTTTATTTCCACCCCGTGCTGGACAGTGAAAGAATAAGCGTAAAGACCGAAAACGGCGAAAGGCTCTGGGCATATTCCGCGCAGGGCGCTCTGCCTAGGATAACGGACAAGGCTGTAAATATGGGCTATGCATTTACGACATTCGGGAGGTAAAAATATGAAGGTAATGATAATAGGAGGAGGACCCGCAGGCGTATCGGCGGGGCTCTACACACTGCGCGCAGGCATTGAGACCACAATAATAACAAACAACAAAAGCGCGCTTTTAAAGGCTGAAAAAATAGACAATTACTACGGCTTTGCCGAGGGCATAAGCGGAGAGGAGCTCTACACAAACGGACTTGAGGGCTTTAAAAGGCTCGGCGGAAGGGTGATAGAAGCCGAGGTTACAGGAGCGGGCTATGATGAGGGCTTCACGCTTTCGACCGACAAGGGCGAATACGGCGCGGATGTGCTTGTGCTCGCAAACGGCGCTTCCCGTAAAACGCCCGATATACGGGGCTTAAAGGAATTTGAGGGCAGAGGCGTGAGCTACTGCGCGGTGTGCGACGCTTTTTTCTACAGAGGCAAAAGGGTCGCGGTGATAGGAAACGGCGAATACGCCCTGCACGAGGCGCATATTCTGGAAAAAACATCATCGGAGGTAATTATTCTGACCGACGGCAAAAAAGCCCCCGCTTATGAAAACTGCGACGGCAGAAAAATAAAAGCCATAGAGGGCGGCGAAGGCGTAGAAAGAGTGGTGTTTGAGGACGGAGAAAGCGCGGAGATAAGCGGAATTTTCGTAGCCATAGGCACTGCGGGCGCATCGGATATAGCGGTGAAGCTGGGAGCGCTGACCGACGGAAGATATGTCAAAACGGATGAAAATATGCTTACAAGCATACCCGGGCTTTATGCCGTGGGCGACTGCGCGGGCGGACTTATGCAGGTGGCTAAGGCTGTGTGCGACGGCGCAAAGGCGGGAGTGGATATCGTTAGAAGGGGAAAGCAGTAACGTAGACAGTGTAAAAAATTGTGATACGGCGTTTGGGGAGAAGCCCCGCACGCCGTATTTTGGGTTTTGGGGACAGTCCCGGCTTCGCAGGACAGTCCCCGTTGTCGCTCAAAGCAACAAAACAGTCAAGTTCGGAACTGTCCCCGTTCCTGCGGTGTAGTTGGGGACTGTCCCGAAAAGCGTTGTTGTCTGTTTTTTTGTTGAGGTATATTTCCTGCTATGGACAGTCAATAGGGCTTGGGTGCTGCGGGACTGTCCCCAAAACAACACCTCATGCATCACTATTTCCCGCCTTTTTTTTGCTAATTTACAAAATATTTACTTAAAACACAAAAATGTATTTTACTTTTATATAAAATGTGTTATAATAGGAAGGTATTGTATGATTAAATGGAAAAGTATTTTTTGACATAGATAAGACACAACGAAAGGAGACCGCAATGAAGGGAATTATACTTGCGGGCGGTTCGGGCACAAGACTCTATCCTCTCACAAAGGTTACGAGCAAGCAGCTTTTGCCCGTTTATGACAAGCCCATGATATTTTATCCGCTCTCAACGCTTATGCTTGCGGGCATAAGGGATATACTCATCATTTCCACCCCCGTGGATCTGCCCAACTTTGAGAGGCTTCTGGGCGACGGCTCCGAAATGGGCATAAACCTAAGCTATAAGGTTCAGCCGAGCCCCGACGGACTTGCGCAGGCTTTCCTTATAGGCGAGGATTTCATAGGAAATGACAGCTGCGCCATGGTCCTGGGCGACAATATTTTCTACGGCAACGGCTTCGGCAGGCTCCTTAAGGCAGCCGCAGCCAAGGAAAAGGGCGCTACCGTCTTCGGCTACTATGTGGACGACCCCGAGCGCTTCGGCATAGTGGAGTTTGACAGCGAGGGCAAGGCGGT
>CANRNM010000106.1 GCA_947631975.1 uncultured Clostridia bacterium | reverse complement strand
TTTTATTATTTTTATTTCAAATTATTTATAGCAATTAAACACATCGTCCACATATTCCTTTGACTCGGGCTTTGTAAACATACTTACCAGAGGGCAAAGTATGAGTGAAAATACCATACAGAACGCGCCTGCGTTAAGAGGTGATGTAACATTGAACGGAAGAGGCAATGCTCTTGCCGCGTCTGTAAGCTCGGGGAACCAGCCGAGGAGGAACAGACAGGTATGTATGAGCGTGAAGCCTACGGCAAACACAAAGCATGTGCCAACAGCCGTCTTTGTGATCTTCTTTGAGAAAAGACCGTACATGAAAGGCGCAAGGAACGAGCCCGAAAGAGCGCCCCATGAGATACTCATAAGAGTTGTGATATAAGCGTTTTTCTTAGCTGCCATAAGTACCGATATGATAAGGAATACCGCAATGAATATTCTTATTATGAACACCTGCTTCTTCTCGTCAAATTCCTTGCCCTTTGAGATCATGGACGGCTTTATGATATCGAGCGTGAGTGTCGAGCTGGAGGTCATAACAAGTGATGACAGAGTTGACATAGACGCCGAAAGCACAAGCACAACTATAAGTCCCAGAAGAAGGTCGGGAAGAACGCTCTCGAGCATCGCAGGAACGATAGCGTCATATTCGAGCTTTCCGCCAACAAAGTTGATGAGCGTCTTTGATGTATCTGCGGGGTCTGTTGTGGCAAAAAGTCTGCCGAGACCGCCGTGGAAATAGCTGCCGCCCGCAACAACAAGGGCAAATAATGTCGAAATGATAGTTCCTCTCTTTATAGCCGCGTCATCCGATATGGAATAGAACTTCTGTATCATCTGAGGAAGTCCCCATGTACCGAGAGATGTAAGGATTACAACGCCCAGAAGGTCAGCCGGCTTGGGACCGAAAAGAGAATTGAGCGTTCCGGTGTTGCCTGCGTCATCGGCTATGACCGAAAGACCTTCAAGCGCACCCGAAAAGCCTCCTGCCTTATGAAGTACGGTAAACACTACGGTTATTATACCCACAAGCATTATCATACCCTGAACAAAGTCGTTGAGAGCCGTTGCATGGAAGCCTCCCGCTATAACATAAATGGCAGTGAACACAGCCATAATTATGATACAATATATGTAAGGTATACCAAGCGATGACTCGAAAAGACGGGATAAGCCGTTATATACCGACGCCGTGTAAGGTATGAGGAAAAGGAAAATTATAAGGGAAGCAGAAATTTTGAGTCCCTTTGAGTTATAACGCTTTTCAAAATACTCGGGCATTGTAGTCGCGTCGAGATATTTTGTCATAGTCCTTGTTCTCTTACCAAGCACGAGCCAAGCAAGCAGAGAGCCTATGATCGCATTTCCGAGACCTATCCAGAACGCCGAAATACCGTATGTCCAACCGAACTGTCCCGCATAGCCTATGAATACTACCGCCGAAAAGTAGGAGGTACCGAAGGCAAATGCCGAAAACCAAGGTCCGATGCTTCGTCCGCCGAGGACAAAATCGCTTACATTTTTTGTTTTTCTGTTGCAGTATACTCCAATGCCCACCATGAGCAGAAGGTATAATACAAGGATCAACCATTTTACCATTGTTTTTACTCCTTTTTTATTTATTGATGATATAACATCTTTTTACATTATATTATATATTTATATTTTTGTCAAATAAATTACCGGTTCTTGATTTATATGCCGAAATGAGATATAATAAAGCTGTTTTATAACGAATGGAGAAATTAATATGCAAAACAGAGAGGATATAAAAAAGATATATTTATTCGAGAAAATGCCCGTGCCTAAATCGGTCATGCTTTTGGGCGTGCCTACCATAATAAGCTCGCTTGTCATGGTGATATACAGCCTTGCAGACACATGGTTCGTGGGGCTTACAAACGACCCCGTGCAGAATGCGGCAGTGGCTCTGGCGGCTCCCGTGCTGCTTGCTTTCAACGCCGTGAACAATCTTTTCGGCGTGGGCACTTCCAGCATGATGAGCAGAGCTCTCGGCAGAAAGGACTACGACACGGTATATAAAAGCTCCGCCTTCGGTTTTTACTGCTCGCTTTTCTTTGCCCTTGTTTTTTCGTCGGTGTATATAGTGTTCCGCTCGCAGTTTTTGGACATACTGGGCGTCAAACCCGACACTCTCAATGCGACCGCAAAATATCTGAAGTGGACTGTCGCTCTCGGCGCAGCGCCCGCTATACTCAATGTAGTATTCGCATATCTTGTGAGAGCGGAGGGCTCGGCATTTCACGCAAGCATAGGCACTATGAGCGGCTGCATACTCAACATAATACTCGACCCCATATTTGTGCTCCCGTTCGGGCTGGGACTGGGCGCAGAGGGCGCAGGTCTTGCCACATTCATATCAAACTGCGCAGCCTGCCTGTATTTTCTTATTCTCCTTTTCATAAAAAGAGGAAGGACATATGTATGCATACGCCCGTCGATGTTCAGATTTAAAAAAGAAATCATACTCGGCATATGCGGCGTGGGCATACCCGCTTCAATACAAAATTTGCTGAATGTAACGGGCATGACTATACTAAACAACTTCACGGCATCATACGGCGCGGACGCCGTTGCGGCAATGGGCATAGCCAACAGGATAAATCTTGTGCCTATGTACATCGCGCTGGGACTTTCGCAGGGAATAATGCCCCTTGTAAGCTATAACTATGCCAACAGGACGCACAAGAGAGCAAAATATGCCATAACATTTTCAGCTAAGATAGCCGTGGGCATGCTGGCATTTGTAACGCTTGTATTCTATATGTTCGCTTCCGTATTTATGGGAATGTTCATAGACAACGGACAGATAATTTCATACGGTTCGCAGTTTTTGAGAGGTCTTTGTCTTTCGCTCCCGTTCATGGGACTTGATTTCCTTGCGGTGGCAGTATTCCAGGCTTGCGGTATAGGCAGGCTCTCACTGCTTTTTGCGATATTGAGGAAAATAGTATTCGAGATACCGTTTTTGTTTATTCTGAACTTTTTGTTCCCTATGTACGGACTTGCTTACGCGCAGTTTTCAGCGGAGCTTATACTCTCGGCTGCGGCGGTGCTTGTGCTTAAAAGGATATTCAATACTCTTATGAAGGAAGGATAAACGCAAACCCCATTATTTTATATCTTTTTGCGGGCGAGCAATGCTCGCCTCTACAAGTGAAAAGTTCACATATTTTGTAGGAACGCACGCCCGTTAATAACATCATTTATACTTTGGATTTTTTATACACAAAACCCCGCTCCGAATAGGAGCGGGGTTCTTTTTAATATCAGCTTGGACTGCCCATGCCTGTTTGGCGGGTCATTTCGTTTGTGTTGGTCGGCTGCTGCGGCTGTGTCCTTTCAAGGTTATTGCTTGCGCTCGGCGATATTTCATCCAAATTGCGCGCCACAGTGCTGCGCTGTCTTGTAAGCGCTGCGTTCATATCCTTTGTGAATTTATCCGCGGCTCTCCTCGCAGCATCGCTTCTGTCACTTAATTCCTGTCTGAAATCATGTTCCTTCTTGATCTTTTCATAGTTCTCCAGATCCTTTCTATTCTGCTCCTTTTCCGCATCCGAAGCAACCAGCTTCTTGAACCATGATAATTCCTCCGGCTTCTCCGGCGGGTATAATACCGGAGCAGTGATCCTGACAGCATTGAATGACACCTCGTCATTATAATAATCATTATGCTTTACCATAACGTAGTCGTTGCTGTCGCCGTGTATAATAGAGCTGTCAATAGCTCTGACAATATTTTTGCTCGCCGCCTCAAAATCGGCAAAGGTGGAATTTTCGTTAAGGTTCCATTTTTTGCTTATGGGTTCGCCGCCTATGTATATCATGTCGGCAGCGGCAAGAAGGAGCTTCATATTGGCTTCGCTGTTTTCATTTGTAACGGATATGCTGGTAATATCCCTTATGATGTCAACGCCCCTGCTGTAATCGCTGTTTAAATATGAATCCATGTCCATGGCGGAGCTGGCAAGACTGTCTCTGTATATAAAGCCCATACGGTTGATATTATATACCTCATCGGGGGAAACATTGCGGGCATTGGCAACTATATCCCTGAATTGCTGCGAAAAGGATGTTCCGTCGGGCATATGCATACTGTCTGCATAGTTGCTGACATAGTTTGTTAAAGCCTCTGCATTTCCTCTGCGGAAATTCTCGTGGAAATCGGAGCTTGCCAAAGCATTTTTGATCTCTGTTCTTAAGGTCTGATCGGCCACATGATTTGATGCTTCTTGGTCGAGATTATCAGACATCCCCCTTGAACTGTATCCATGGAATGTAACACCGACCAGCATACCAATGGGAATATCAGAAATATCGCGCATGGTGTCTGTGCCTATGTTATCGGTAACAGCCTGCGCAATGACAGCCCTTTGATATGTGCCGTCAACACTTGACCTTATACCCTCGACATAGTTTTCGTCCCTAATATATTGGGTACGGAACGTATTCAGCTGTCTTAAGCTGTCGGGATATACACCTCTGAACATATCAGCCGCTTTTTTATTGTTAAGCTGTATCAGGTCCATTATCATAGAACCCATTATATCGGCTGTAATACCGTTTCCCCTTATGCTCTCGGGGTCGCTGTAATCCACATAAGGCATTTTCTGCTTTGACAAATGCTCAGCCATATTCATAAGCTTGGGAATCATGACCTTTGAAAACTTTTCATTCGCCTCGGGCGAACCCTTGGCGACCACTTCTCTGTTCTTTACGGGAAGAGAGAAATCAGCGTAAAACTTAGCGCCCATCTCGCGTCTTAAATTTCTCATTTCCGGAGTGTCCGCCAGAACCTGATCCAGTGTGAGATCATTTTCAGCCATGGTGTATGCAAGCAATACTCCCGCAAAGGACGGCTCTCTGCCGGGCATACCCAGCATAAGGTTTTTATTGAGCTGACTCAGGACGCCTTTTGCCGCAGCCTTGTCGCCGCTTTGAAGAAAAGGCTCTGCCGCAAAATACGTAAAGTCGTTGTATGCGCTCATCATAAGGTTCTCTCTGTTGCGAAGATCATTCTTGTCCTTTGCCATACCCATGACGGCATCATATATATTCTTTCTGAAGTCTCTTACATAGTTTACGGAGGCGTGTAATTTATCCGCCGCATCCTTGCTTCCCGTTGACATCATATCATCCAGCACTGCCTTTGACACTATGGGAACGGGATCGGGCTCTATGGAATTTTCCCTCATTACGGTTACAAAATCGTCTTTCTTTCCCGCATCGAGAGCGGCTCTTACCATATCGCTCGCATTCTTTATATTGAGCTCCGTACCCTGCGGAAGAACAGATTTTATATTTCTTCCGTTTATATAAAGCTTTGAAAGAAGCTTAGAAGCGTTGTCATCCGTTATTTCTTCGCCCAGAACGCTTGCAAGAAACGCCTTGTCGTCCGTAAGGGATGTGTCGGCGGCTCTTACCGAGCTATTATTCAGAATGTCGGCAGCCTCTGCCTTTCTTAAGGTCGTATTTATCTTTTCGGTGTCGTGAACTCTGCCCTCCGTTATATCCTTAAGCTCGGAGCCTATGCCTTCCCGCTGTGCTTCCTCGTTATAATGCGTAAGATAGCTTTTTGCTTTCTTTATATCGGGACGGTTTTCAAAATATTCATTGCTTGCCCTCTCGTCCGCTTCAAGATCGGCAACGCCCGATGAGAGCGCTTCTATTTCTCCGTTATAAGCGCTGCTCGGAGCAGAAGCCACCTTTTTGACTTTTTGAGTGTTGTTGTCAAATTCGATAACGACCTCGGCATCATTGTGTATTTCAAATGTACTGCGTATTGCTTCGGCGGCCTGCGCAAGCGTGGGATAGTCCTCGGTTATCTTCTTGTCGTCTATGTATACTTTGTCCAAAAGCTCATTTATGGGCGTAATATTGTCGCCCGTAAGCTCTCTTATGAGCCTTTCGTCATCAAATGTGAAATAGAGGGGGTCTACGGAGACCGCATTATCCTCCGGAGGCTTTACAAAGGCGCTTGTCTGAGGGATATGCGCTATAGGCATATATCCGTCGCCGAAAAGCCTGTTGTAGCCATTGAATGACGGCTTAGCCACGGTTGTAAGAGTCGATTCAAAGTTATTTCTGTCATATAAATTTCTTACCTCGGTATTGTTCAAGGCGTTTAAGCCGTTTCTTCTTAAGAAGCTTTCATAGTTCTCAAGCACGCCCAGAGAATTTTTGAGGTGTTCTGTCCTCTGATCCATATCAACTCTAAGAGCCGCATCATAAAACGCATTTGCCTGATTCATTGCGGTATTGTCTCTGAAGGGCACGGATGAGAACACATCAACAAGACTGTCCGAAACAGCCTTACAGCCTCTGAAAATACTGCTGTATGAAATATCCTCAACGAATTTGTCTACATTTTCAATGCCCTTGTATGCGCGTATATTTTCCTTCTCGGAATTCAATACGCTTTCAACGCTCTCGGACATCTCGGCGGCAAGGTCTGTAAGCTCCACATAACCCGAAAATTCCTCCTCGGTGATCTCTTCGTGAATAAGGTCGGGCATAAGAGGCTCCAGCCTGCCTATGGCAGCCTGTATGGAGAAAAGGGCGTCAAGCCTTCTGCCGTTCAGCTCATCTGTAGTATCCTCCGGATTTCTTGCAAATGTCTCGTGGAACCTTGCGATGAGCTCGTCTTTTCTTTCCATGATATCATCGTCTTCGGAAATTATGTCTTCCTCATCCATACCCTGCGAAAGGAACCATGCGTTCATAAACGCCGAAAACTTTGCGGGGTCTGACATATCCGCTCCGAGACCGTACATCTCGGCTAAAATTTTGCCGTCCTCGGAATAGAGCATAGAAGCATATCTTTCCGCCAGCCTGGCTGTTTTTTCTTTTTTTCTGTTGTTATATGACACAGCATAGTCATATAATTTTCTTCTTTCGCCTTGAGCTACATTTATAAATGCCATATTATTCCTCCTTATGGTGCGGTAAATGTGTCATATTTATTTGTTAATATATACTATATCATAGTTAAAAAAAGAATTCAATAAATTGGCATAAACGACAAAGTTAACGGCACAAAAGCTTGCGTGTAGCGGGAGACCGAAGGTCGCCCCTACAAACCAATAAGTGAGCTAAGCACTTGTAGGGGCGTGCATTGCACGCCCGTAGGTATAGGTTATAACATACCGTTTTACCCGCAACCAAAAGCCCGTCATTATCATTCCGTAAACGAGCATTGCATCAGCGAGTGGCGGAATTGATAAGACGGGCGAGAGTACACTTCTTAAAACATTTTAGCAGGGCGGGAGAATGTCGCCCTGCAAGCGGGCGTGCAATGCACGCCCCTACAAACCGCTATGTGAGCTAATCACTCGTGGGGCGAGCCTCGGTTGCATGGGCGAGCAGTAATATTGTACCGAAAGATTTATCGGACGTCTGAAAGACGGTTTTCG
>CANRNM010000105.1 GCA_947631975.1 uncultured Clostridia bacterium | reverse complement strand
GTCAATAAAATTTATAGATTTTGTTGGCACATTTATTTTTTGAAATTATCAGATAATGATAGTTGAATATAAAATTTTACATTGTTAATATTATTTTTCGAGGGGTATAGCTTCTTTTTATTATCTGAAAGGAGGAAATATAGATGGTATACGGTTATGTAAGAGTATCTACAAGAGAACAAAATGAGGACAGGCAGCTGATCGCTTTTGAACGGTGTGGCAGGAAAATAGATAAGGTAATTATCGACAAACAGAGCGGAAAGGATTTTAAGCGTACAGGATATCAGAAAATGCTTAAAAAGCTGAAAAAAGGCGATGTTCTTATAGTTAAAAGTATTGACAGGTTGGGAAGAAATTACAATGAGATCATAGAGCAGTGGCGTGTAATTACAAAGATAAAATGTGCGGATATAGTTGTTCTGGATATGCCGATATTAGATACGACTCAGAATAAAGATTTACTGGGAACGCTTATAAGCGGACCATATCACGACAGCCTTTTTGTAGGCAGATTTGCTCCTGCGGCAATGATTTTTGTGCCAAGTAAAAATGGCATAAGTCACAGCAAGGATGAATGGACTGATTTTAAAGATCTTGCTTTAGGCACCGATGTGCTTGCAGACACTCTATTGACATTGGCAAACGAATAAAAGAAAGGATGAATATTATGAAATTAGTAGTTTTAGAGCCATTGGGAATACCCTATGAAACACTTTATGAAAAGATCAAGGAAGCAGCTTCGGATAAAATGGAGATCGTATGCTATAAAGATCGCAAAGAGGATATTGAAACACTTATTGAAAGAAGCAGAGACGCTGATGCAGTAGTGCTTTCAAATTTCAAATATCCCAAAGGGGTTATGGATAAATGCCCCAATTTAAAATACATTTGCGTTGCTTTTACAGGTTATGACCATGTGGATATGGATTATTGCAGAGAAAGGGGAATACTTGTTTCCAACTGTGCAGGCTATTCCACATCAGCCGTTGCCGACCTTGTATTTGGCTTTATTATTGATATTTACAGAAATATAATTACTTGCAATGAAGTAGTTAGAAAGGGCGGCACTAAGGCGGGGCTTATAGGTCCGGAGCTTGAGGGCAAGAAGCTGGGTATAATAGGAGCAGGCGCTATCGGTTTGAGAGTTGCGAAAATTGCAAAGGCATTTGACTGTGATGTATATGCCTATTCAAGAACAAAGAAGGATATTGATGGAGTTACGTTTGTTGATTTAGATACCCTAATGTCGGAATGCGACATAGTATCTGTTCATGTCCCTCAAAATAAAGAAACCGTGGGACTTATAAATGCGGAAAAAATAGCTCTTATGAAAACGGACGCCATTTTAATAAATACTGCAAGAGGACCTATTGTGGATAGTCAGGCGCTTGCCGGCGCTTTAAATGAGGGAAGGATCGCAGGGGCGGCTGTAGATGTGTTTGAATGTGAGCCGCCTATTTATGAAGATCATCCTTTTTTAAAAGCAAAAAATTGTATTGCAACTCCTCATATAGCTTTTGCATCTGTTCAGGCTATGTATAAAAGAGCCGATATAGTTTGCGACAATATTAAGGCTTATCTGGATAATGCGCCTATTAATTTGGTATAAATCTCTATATCGGTTTAATTGCTATATTATCGGAACAATGTTCCGATTGTAAATTATTTCATAATTTACTAAATTCACTTCGCTTTGCTTGTGAATTTTAATATAAATACCTCCACTGACGTGTCGGTAACTTATCTTCGATAAAAATCGGAACAAGTTCCATTTTTATCTTCATATAAGTTATATTATCGGACTTTTCAAAATAGTTTTTTTATGCTAAAAACATTGACAGTCTGATTAATATTAATATTTATATATCTTATAAAACTTGACATAATTGTATTTACATGATATAATTACATCGCATACGATAAATCGTATGCGATGTAATTTAATTTACTAAAGGAAATAGCTATGATAGATAATTCACAATTTCGTACGTCAAGCAAAATAAGACTGCTCGGTAATGCAGTGGCAAAACTTAAAAACAAAAGGACTCAGTTCATGAATCTAACCTCGACGCAAAGCGAAGCTATCCGATATATTTTGAAAAATCATAATGACTGCGAAATCACGGCGGCAGATATTATGGAAAACCTGCGTCTTTCGCAGTCGACCGTCGCGGGGATAATAAAAAGGCTTGAAGGCAAGGATCTGATTACGCGCCGCGTCATGGATAACGACAACAGAAAAAGCGTAATTCTGCCAACGGAGAAGGGACTGAGGCTTGACGAAAAATTAAGACAAACCGCAGCCGGAGTTGAGGAGCAGCTCGTAAGCGGTATGAGCAGCAGTGAAATAGAAACATTCAACATACTGCTGCAAAAAGCCCTTGACAACATCACAAAGGAGAATTAAACATGGAAAGCAAAAAGTATCTGTTTGAAAACGCTCCTATAAACAAAGCCGTAATTTCATTGGTCGTGCCGACTGTAATAAGTCAGCTTATCACGGTCGTATACAATATGGCGGACACATTTTTTATCGGACAAATAGGCGATCCCAATCAGGTTGCGGCAGCTTCGATTTGTATGCCGCTGTTCGTCCTGCTTACGGGTATGGCAAATCTGTTCGGTATAGGCGGCTCCAGCCTTATATCGCGCTCGCTTGGTACAGGCAACAGCGACAAGGCAAAAAGAACCTGCGCTTTCTGTGTGTGGACGGCGGCAGCAACGGCAGTTCTGTACGGAATTATAGTTTTTTTGCTCAAAGGTGCAATACTTCCTGTTGTCGGAGCGAATGAGGACACATATGGATTTTGCAGTCAATACATATTTTGGGCAATCACGATAGGCGCGGCGCCAACGGTATTGAACACGGGGCTTGCGCACCTCGTAAGGTCTGAGGGCTATGCGAAGCAGGCAAGCTTCGGCATGACAATGGGCGGAATACTGAACATTATTCTGGACCCGATTTTTATTTCAACGTTCAAGTTAGAAATAACCGGAGCGGCAATCGCAACAATGCTTTCAAACCTCATTGCGACAATTTATTTCGCAGTGCTTATCATAAAGAAACAAAACAACACTGTGCTCACAATAAATCCTGTTTATTACACGCTCGGAATGAAAATCCCGTTTGAAGTGCTTACGGTCGGACTTCCGAGCAGCATTATGAACATAATGGGCGTATTTTCCAACATCTGCATGAACCGCCTGATGGTATCATACTGCAACGAAGCCGTTGCGGGAACGGGAATAGCAAAGAAGGTCGATATGCTGACATATGCCATCGCGACGGGAATGTCACAGGGAGTTATACCGCTTATCGGATACAACTATTCCTCAAAAAACTTCAAGCGCATGATGTCGGCAGTAAAGAAAACATTCGCTTACAGCCTCATAGTTGCGCTCACAGGCACGATGTTTTTACTGCTGTGCGCGGGACCGGTCGTAAAGGCATTTATAAACGACCCGCTGACTGTCGAATACGGCAGCACATTTCAGCGCATTATATGCGTAACCGGACCGTGTATTTCCATAACGATGATCATTATAACTCTTTTTCAGTCAGTCGGAAGAAAGGCCGCACCGCTGATATTGTCGCTTATGAGGAAGGGTTGTCTTGATGTCCCTCTGATGTTTTTAATGAACTATATTATTGGTATAAATGGAATAGCGTGGGCGACGCCTATGACGGATTTCATTGCAATGTTCACAGCGATATGTATGTTTGCGCCGTTTTGGAGAGAATTAAAGAAGGAGATATAAGTCAAAAAAAATATTTGTACTATGCTTATGCTGCGTACTCATAATCGACAAAAGTAAGTCCTCACCGCTTATAGAAGCGGGAGACTTACCCGTCGGTAAAATTATAATATAAAACCAATTTACATAAAAAAACTTCACACAGCCTATTTTGCGTAAAATTTCAGAGTAATTATTCTGAAATGCTCGTACAAGCTATGCTTTTGCAATACCTCTCAAAGACCGGTGTGTGTCTGTTTTTTGAATATAAACTGTGATTTTATTTAAAGCCTCTTCAACCGTACAGTCAATATCAAAGCTTATTATTGCAAGCTTTTCCAGTTGTTTTTGAACCTTATAACCTATTTTTTTACAGACCACACATCTGCAATCCGATATAATTTCAACCTTTGGAAAAACAGCTCCCGAACAGCCTCTGCCGTTTCCGCAGTCATCTCTGCAGCTGGCTTTATCACTGCAAATAGTATTTGTACGGGGTACGGCATTATCCGGCAATTCATATTTTCTTTTTTCCAGTACCTTATAATCGGTTCCCTCTGCTTCATACACAGTAAATTCAAAGGCTTCACCAAAGGTCAGATCTATATTTGCTCCATCCGAGGATGCAACGGCTATTTTATACGACACAGTATTACCTCCCTTAATTAAATCTTGTTTTGGCAACGGAATATATATCCTCTATAAGCTTTAGTCCGCCGTCATAGCCCACATAAAAGCTGTTCATAATAAGTCTTTCATTGCATGGCCATGAAACGCTGAGGAAATGACCGTTTGTTTCCTCGGCAACCGCCTTTTCCCAATAGCTTCCCAGTATAAGAGGATAGCCCGTATAATCGTGTTTCTTTATCTCTTCGTGTATTTTATATCCGTCGGTTTCAAATACAGCCTCTGCCTTTATGCCATAGTTGAGTTCTTCAAAATATTCCTTTATACTCTTTCTGAATTCCCTTGGCGTATCATCGACAATAAACTGCCTTGCGGGGAAAAGCCCTACATCGTTTACAAGAAATTTTGTAATACCCAATGCATACTGAGCATCGGAAACAACGGAGAACTGCTTTGACATTACCCTTGTTTCAAGGAAAAGGTCTGCAAAGCGTTCTATATAGTAATAATAATACTTCTCCTTTTCCTCTATAAGTCTTTCGACCTTATTTTTATCGACTCCCGCAAATTCACCTACTGTCCTTAAAAATTTACTTGTTTCAAAGGCGCCTATGGGCAGCGTAGGATAATGGAGATATGGGATACCCAGCTTTTTTTCCATTTTTTTTACATTTTTAAGACCTACCCACGGAGATACAAGAAGGTTAAACTGTGCCTTCGGAATTTTATATATATTCTCAATTCCTCTGCCGTAGCCGAATATGGTGTTTGGTATAAGTCCCAGCTCAGCTACAAGCTTTTCAAGCTCTCTCAGATTTCCCAGCCAGAATTCATTCTGATAGGGTACATCTGCCCATATATTTACAAGTCCGTCTGTTTTTTCATCACTTTTTTCAAGAAGTCCTTCTATTATTGCATCAACCACCTGTTCGTGCCCCTTGTAATTGTTGCCCTTAAATCCGGCTGTAGAGGCATATATAACAGGCTTTTCGGCATCTGCAAACTCCTCCACTATTTCCTCTGTATTGTCGCCTACTATTTCCGGAATACAGCCTGTCATAACTACATACAAGTCTGCGTCTATGACCTTCAAAGCATTTTCAATAGTAGTACGGAGCTTATTGACGCCTCCGAATACAACATCCTTTTCATTTATACTTGTGCATGGAAAAATATTAGGTGAAAAATATCCTGAACTGCCGGAACTGTTTGCCAGCTTCTGAGCGCAGCCCGGACCTGAATGAAGCACAGGTATTGCTCTGTCTATTGCCTGAACGGACTGCATGGCAGCCATAGCACACCTATATCTCTGTTTGTCTAAAATCTTAGCCATTCGCTTTGCCCTCCTGTAAAAATTCTCCCAGATCCTGATCATACCACCAATCTGTATAAGGGAGCTTTACTCTCTTTGCAAGGTTCTGCTCAAAGCTTCTGTTTCTTATGGTATTGAGTATGGTTTTTGCAAATTCAAGGGTATGCTTATAGCCGAATATCATATATTCATCAGCCACATATAATGCAGGAACGCCTTGCTTTATTGCCCATACGGTAGAACCGGGATGACGTGACAGATACAGATCGGGCTTAAAACGGTTGAGTATATTCATAACCTCGTAATTCTGCTGGTCGGAAACACTTATCTCAAAATCAATATTGTTTTTGAGAAGATATTCCATAGTAGGCGGAACATCATTGTTTTCATACTTCTTGTCATAGTGCCATGCAAGAGCCCATACGACCTCAATGCCCAACTCGTTGAGGACTCTTGAGACCTCAAAGGTATAGCCGGGTCCCATACCAAGAACGGCTCTCAGCCCCTTTAATTCTTTTTTGACCTCTTCTATTTGGGGAATATATATAGCTCTTTGCTCTGCAATATATTTTTCAATTTTATCGGACCTGTCCGTAACCCTTCCTATTTCTCTCAGCCATGTTTCAAAGCCTGCTATGCCTGACTGATTTATTGTCCTTATGTAAGGAACACCGTATTTTTCCTCCAGAGCATTGCCCAGATAGTTGCCAAGAACACCGCATATACATGTAGTTGCCGCAGCCTCTGACATATGCTCCAGTTCTTCAACGGTTGCATTTGCATACAGGAATACAGGCTCAAGATCAAAATTTTTGAACATCTCTATTATTTCCGGTCTGGCGCTTTCATAAAAATTCTTGAAATTTATTGTATTTCTCTTTTCTTTGGGCGGCTTAACAATACCGCTGACAACAGCGTGGTCGGAAATATCGAAGCCCGTTGCCCATATCCTGGATTTGAATCCCTCACAGTGGGCGGCAATTACGGGAACATCCACCTCTGCTCTTACCTCCTCCACAACGGAATCAATATCCTCGCCTATTATGCCCGATGTACAGGAGCTGCTTACAAATATTGCCTTCGGCTTATATCTTCTGTTGACCTCAAGTATAATATCGTGAAGCTTGTCGGCAGCGCCGAATATCGTATCGTTTTCATCCATGTCGGTGCCTATGTATACGGAATTGTTTACAACACCTCTCTTTTTTGCAACCTGCTTTGTGGTCTGATACTGAGTTGTTGCCGTACAGGAACAGCCCGAGGGTCCGTGATGAATAACGGCAACATCCCTTATACCGCCAAGCTGTGACAAGGCACAGCCTGAAAGACATGAGCTTGACTGTGAAAAGCATCTGCCGCAGCCCCTTAATGTACCGCATTCACTTTGGGTCGTTATGTCACTGACACTTCCTACATAGCCTGTGATCGAACCTAATCTGTTTTCTCTTGTACCTATGTTGGAATTATCTAAATTAATTGCCATTTATATTCCCTCCTGATCAAATTTTATAATCGTCTGCAAAATCCATCATACCGTATTCCATAAGAATTTCTTCAAGTCTTTCCTGTGTCATAGGCGTAGGTATTACAAAATCCTTATTGTCAATAACCGCCTGTGCCAGATTTCTGTACTCCTGAGCCTGATTTGAATCGGGCTTATATTCAATGACCGTTTTCTTATGTATCTCGGCATGCTGAACAACATTATCCCTCGGAACAAAATATAAAAGCTTTGTACCGAGCTCCTTTGCAAAGGCTCTCAATAAATCATGCTCCCTGTCAACATTTCTGCTGTTGCAAATAATACCGCCAAGCCTTACTCCGCCTGTCCTTGCATATCTCTTTATGCCCTTAGAAATATTGTTTGCCGCATAAAGAGCCATCATTTCACCACTGGCAACTATAT
>CANRNM010000104.1 GCA_947631975.1 uncultured Clostridia bacterium | reverse complement strand
ATTTATGCGGACGACCGCAGGTCGGCTTTCGGCAACGCCGAAAGTGCTGATTAGCCCGTTAGGGCTAAGGGAAGGGGGACCAACCGAAGGTTGGTGGAAGGGTTTTGTTTGTATTAAGATACTTTTTAGACAGTTTGAGGCTTTCCGACGAGGGGAGCCTTTTATATTGCTAAAATTTATATATTAAAAAAATGTTAATACCAATATTTTTATTGCAATTTAACGCCATAAACTGTATAATACCATTAAAGCGGAAACGCAATGCCAAACAAAGGAACGGGAGGTAGAAATGAACAAGCTTATACAGTTTAAAAACATTGTCAAGGAATTTGACGGACAGATAGTATTAAAGGGTGTGAACCTTGATATATATGAAAACGAATTTGTAACGCTTCTGGGTCCGAGCGGCTGCGGAAAGACCACGCTTTTAAGGATATTGGGCGGTTTTTTAAAGCAGAACGAGGGCACAGTGCTTTTTGACGGCAAGGATATAACATCTCTCCCGCCTTATAAAAGAGAGCTTAACACCGTGTTCCAGAAGTATGCGCTTTTCCCTCATCTCAATGTGTATGACAACATAGCCTTCGGGCTTAAGATAAGGAAGGAGCCCAAGGATATAATAGAACAGAAGGTCATGCGTATGTTGAGGCTCGTGGGACTTGAGGAATACGGCAAGAGAAGCGTAAGCGAGATGTCGGGCGGTCAGCAGCAGAGAGTAGCCATAGCAAGGGCGCTTGTTAACGAGCCCAAGGTGCTTTTGCTCGACGAACCCCTCGGCGCTCTGGATCTTAAGCT
This sequence comes from uncultured Clostridia bacterium, assembly GCA_947631975.1. Classification (GTDB taxonomy): domain Bacteria; phylum Bacillota; class Clostridia; order Lachnospirales; family CAG-274; genus Gallispira. Next base: position 6,873 of record CANRNM010000104.1, on the reverse strand, counting down.
CCGCAAGGAAATGCAGAGGGAGCTCAAAAAGATACAGCAGGAGGTCGGCATCACATTCATTTATGTAACTCACGACCAGGAGGAAGCCCTTACCATGTCGGACAAGATAGTAGTCATGCGCGAAGGCGAGATACAGCAGATAGGCACGCCCACCGATATATATAACGAGCCCGTGAACAGATATGTTGCGGACTTCATAGGCGAGAGCAACATAATAGAGGGCGTCATGCGGGAGGACTACAGGGTAGCCTTCAACGGCAGGCTTTTCGACTGCGTCGACTTCGGCTTTGACAAGGACGAGAGAGTGGATGTTGTCATAAGACCCGAGGATATAGACATTGTGCCCGTTGAAAAGGGCAGCATAACGGGCAAGGTGAAGTCCGTGCTCTTTAAGGGCGTGCACTATGAAACAATAGTCGAGACACGTCTCGGCACAAGCATAACCGTCAAAATGAAGGTGGACGACGTTAAGCCCGTCTGCAATATGTCGGCGGACGAGTCCATGACAGCCAATGATTTTTATCTGGATATAAGCGATGTTGAGGAGGAGCTTACGAGGGCTGACATCATAGCCCGCGCCAACGCTCTTGCCTGGAAAAATTCAAATGAGGAACAGCTTGTGTCCATAACAAAGGTGGAGTATGACATAAAGCCCGAAAAGGGCAGCTATCCCGTTACCTTTTCCACCGCTGCAGGCACCATGAAGACCGTTCATGCCACCGTTGCCGATGAAAACAAGGTCGAGGCCACGGAGTATGACGAGATAATATATGCAGTGAATATATACAAAGACATTGACGACATAAGAGAGAGCATAGCTCTTGAGACCGACCTCAAGACATGGGCGAACGCCCAGGCTTGGACAAAGGACGGCTCCGAGAGCATAGATATAACCGATGTGGAATACAGCTTCGATCCCGAAAATATAGAGCCGGGAGTGTATGACATCACATTTAGAACGCTCGGCGCGGAGTATAAAATAGATACCACGGATAAATACGAGGCGGGCGAAAGGGTGGGTCTTAGCATCGCTCCCGACGATATCCATATTATGTCAAGAAAGGGGTATTGATATGAGAGATTTCAAAGGCATGGTCTATCCCTACATAATATGGTCGTTTGCGCTCATAGTTATGCCTATGCTCATGATAGTTATATATGCCTTCACAAAGGAGGGCAATTCCGTAATGAATGTGCGCTTCACGCTCGAAAACTTTGCCTATTTTTTCAAGGACAAGGTTTTTGTGGACGTGCTCAGGCGTTCGCTCATGATAGCCGTCATAACGACCGTTGTGTGCATACTTCTGGGCTATCCCGTAGCCTATGTGATAGCCAGGCTCAAGCCCTCGTCGCAGATGCTCATGGTGCTTATAATAACTCTCCCCACTTGGATAAATATGCTTGTGAGAACATATGCCTTAAGGGGCATACTGGACAAGACGGGAGTTGTCAATTCCATACTTGGGCTTTTTGGCATAGGTCCGATAAAGCTTCTGGAAACGCCGTTTGCGGTGGTGCTGGGTATGGTGTATAACTTTGCGCCCTTTATGATACTTCAAATATACAATTCGCTCTGCAAGATGGACTACAGCTATATAGAGGCGGCAAACGACCTGGGAGCGGACAATGTGCAGTCGTTCTTAAGGGTAACTCTGCCCCTGTCGCTGCCGGGAGTTATAAGCGGTATTGCGCTTGTGTTTCTGCCTGCGGTGTCGAGCTTCTTTATTCCTAGGCTTCTGGGCGGAGGACAGTATATGCTCATAGGAAACGTAATTGAAAATCAGTTCCTCATAACGGGCAACTGGGGCTTCGGCAGCGCCATTTCGCTCATAATGTCCGTCATAATAGTCCTTGCCATGTATCTCACAAGATATGTGGACAAGAGGGTCTCCGTGAAGGGAGGCAATGAATGATGGAAAAAAAGAAAAGACATATATTTTCAAAGCTTCTCATGGGCTTTATAATATTCTTCTTTTATGCGCCCATAGTGTACACCGTCATATTTTCATTCAACAGCTCTAAGTCGCTGAGCCGTTTTGCGGGCTTTTCTCTGCAGTGGTACGGCAAGCTTTTCAGAAATTCGGATATGATGGATTCCATATTCTACACTGTGGTCATAGCTGTTCTGGCAACGGTCATCTCCACCGTGGCGGGTACGGTAACGGCAATAGGGCTTTCAAAGTCAAACAGGGTCATAAAGGCGGTTGTAGGGCAGATAAACGACCTTCCCGTTATGAATCCCGAGATAGTAACGGCAATAGGGCTTTTGATGCTTTTCAGCTCACTGGCTATAAACAAGGGCTTCACAACGCTTTTGCTGGCGCATATCATGTTCTGCATACCCTATGTTATATTGAGCGTACTGCCCAAGCTCCGTTCGCTCGATCCCAACATACTGGATGCGGCGCTTGACCTGGGCTGTACGCCCGTAGGCGCGCTTATAAAGGTGATAGTGCCTCAGATAACATCGGGCATACTTGCGGGGGCGCTCATAGCATTTACAATGAGTTTTGACGACTTTGTTATATCCTACTTCGTAACGGGCAACGGCGTCAACAATATATCCATAATGATATATACCATGTCAAAGAGGGTAAATCCCACCATAAACGCCGTTTCTAGCCTTGTTGTGCTGGTTATAACACTGTTTCTTATTTTTGCCAATGTAGCGCCTATAATAAAGGAAAGAAAATTCAAAAAATCTAAAAATGAAGTGATAAAGGAGGACATGTAATTATGAAAAAACTGTTTGCGGCAATACTCGGCGCGGCGCTCATAGTTTCGGGCTGCGGCGGAGCAAATGACGAGGCAAGACAGGCTGCCGTTGAAAAATACGGCTCCGACACGCTCAAGCTCTTCAACTGGGGCGAGTATATAGGAGAGGATGTCATATCCGACTTTGAGGAGGAATTCGGCGTAGATGTCATATGCGAATACTACGACTCAAACGAGGCAATGTACACAAAGCTTCAGGCAGGCGATAAGTACGATGTGCTTGTGCCCTCCGACTATATGATAGAAAGGCTCATAAGGGAGGATATGCTCCAGCCTGTAGACAAGGCTGCCATAACCAACATAGGCAATATAGTGTCGGAGATAATGGATCTGGAGTTCGACCCCGGCAATGTATATTCAATACCCTATTTCTACGGCAATGTGGGACTTGTGTACAACAAGAACAATGTGCCACTTGAAGACCTCGAAGCCGAGGGCTACAACATACTCAAGGACACAAAGTACAAGGGCAGCGTATATATTTATGACTCCGAGAGAGACGCATTTATGGTCGCATTGAAGGCGCTCGGCTACTCCATGAATACCGAAAACGAGGAGGAGATAAACGAGGCTTACAACTGGCTCATGGAGCTTAACGACACCATGGAGCCGTCGTATGTGCTCGATGAGGTCATAGACTCCATGGCAAACGGCAACAAGGACATAGCGGTCGTATACAGCGGAGACGCGGCTTTCATACTTTCGCAAAATCCCGATATGGGATATTTTGAGCCCAAGGAAGGCACAAACAGCTGGACGGATTCCATGGTAATACCAAAAAATGTCGAAAATCCCAAGCTTGCCAATGAATTTATAAACTGGTATATTCAGTATGACCCGTCCTATGCAGGCTCGGAGGAAATAGGCTACACCTCCTCAAATGCCGAGGTGGTGGCAGACCTTTCCGGCGAAGGCGGAGCATATTTTGAAAATGAAGCCTATATACCCAGAACAGGCTACGACAAGGACGAGATATTCAAGGATAACGAGGTGTTAAGAGCTAAGCTCTCCGAGCTCTATGCAAAGGTAAAGGCTGAATAATTATTAATTTCCGCGCCCCTTAAACGGGGCGCTTTTTCGCGGGCAAACGGGGATCGTATACGCCTTTTGCGCATGCGGGTATACGCTAAATAAAAATAATTATCATTTACTGTAAATAAGTGGTAAATATGCAATAAAAAATAATAATATTATATCTAAATTTGGTTTATATTACTACACATTATTGTTTGACTTTTATCGCCCGTTGTGTTATTATATTTATAGTTGACTTGATGAAAGATGTTGTATTTTAGCTTATTGCGCACTGTTTATCGAGGCAGCAGAAGTCAGATGTTCTTTCGGAATAGTGATTTGTCATTATTGAGGGGGGGGGTAACTGACTTTTTTGTGTATATATGGACAAATTTCCGGACATATTCCGTGATATAATTTTTATAATTACTTCAACCAAAAGGAGATTGGGTCAATTATGAGTGTTGAGGCTGTTAAAGAAGTCAACAACTTAAATAATATTGATAATATATATACCGACAACAATATGAACATAGCTCTTCCCGAAAACATATATGACAACAGAGGGAAAATAACGAAGAAGATATATCGTTTTTTCAAAAGAGTGTTTGATATTGTCGGTTCTCTTGTCGGAATCATCATTCTTGGAATTCCCATGATAATTGTGGCATTGCTTATTTTCCTTCAGGACGGAGGCTGTCCCGTGTATTCGCACACAAGATTGGGAAAAGACGGCAAACCCTTTGAACTTCTGAAGTTTAGGAGTATGGCTGTAGATCCCGAGCCTCTTGAGGAAATACTTACAGAGGAGCAAATTGAACAATATAGGAAAGAGTATAAAATTGATAATGACCCCAGAATCACACCTTTGGGAAATATATTAAGAAAGACAAGTATTGACGAGCTTCCTCAGATGTTCAATATTTTAAAAGGCGATATGAGCGTAATAGGACCAAGACCTATAGTCGAAGATGAGATTGAATATTATGGAAAGGACAAGGAGCGTTTCCTTAGTGTTCAGCCGGGACTTACGGGATATTGGCAGGCTTACGCAAGAAACAATGCAGGCTATGAAAGCGGTCAAAGACAGCAGATGGAAATGTATTACATAAACAATCAATCGCTTTGGCTCGACATAAAGATTTTTTTCAAGACAATAGTGTCTGTCATCAGAAAAGACGGAGCTCAATAAAAAAGGTGATAGCTTGAGCAGAAAGAGTATTGTTTGCGGTTTCTTTGTCATACTGATGATGATTGTGATATTTGCCTTTTCGTCGCAGCCCTATGAGCTGACGATGAAAACCAGCAACACAATAGTAGAACCCATTAAAAATGCGGTCGTAGATATTCAGAACAAGACATTTGATACCGAAAAGGAACAAAAATCATATATAAGGGTTTTAAAGGCAAAATTGGATAAAATTGTAAGAAAAACAGCCCATATCGCATTGTTTGCGGTATTGGCTGTATGTGTATATATGTGGCTTAAAAGCATGGGCTTGGACGATGCCGACGCTATCGTTCTTACTCTTGTGATATGCGGCATATACGCAGGCTCGGACGAGTGGCACCAAAGCTTCGTGAAGGGCAGAACATCGCAGTTTATAGATGTCTGCGTGGATGAATTCGGCGCGGTGCTCTCCACGGTGCTCCTGAGGCTGTGTCATTTGATAGCAAAACACCCGGTCAAAAATAAAACGGCTGTTTTCTAATCAAATTTTAATATTTAAACCAAAATCATAGTTAAATTGGGTCAAAATGAAGATTTATCCTTATAAGTTATAATTTATATTGCTTAAATCTCTTGACTTAGAGTTAAGAATAAGTTATAATTAATCTTGTTTTTAATTTCAGAACTTGCTTAAAATATGTGCAGGCTGGGAATGTCTGGGAGAAATTTTAAGTGAGTATGTTTTTAATAAATTGTTAATCTAAAAAATGATATTTATATAGAAGGTTTTCAAATGATAATCACCAAAACACCCTTCCGCATGTCCTTCTTTGGCGGCGGAACGGACATGCAGGATTTTTTTACAGAAAACAAGGGTGCGGTCTTATCCACCACCTTTGACAAATATTGTTATGTGAATGTGCGGCATCTGCCCCGTTTCTTTGATTACTCGACGGAGCTTTCATATGCAAAGACCGAGAGAGTGACGGATATTGAGGATATTAAGCATCCTGCTATAAGAAATGCCATGAAGATGCTGGATATGCATGAGATAAGGCTTTCTTATGAGGCGGATCTCCCTGCCCGTTCGGGACTTGGTACAAGCTCCTCCTTTGCGGTCGGTATGCTCAATGCCTTTTATGCTCTCAAGGGCAAGTATGCGGACAAGAGAAGGCTTGCCGATGAAGCTATTTATCTTGAAAGAGTCCTCTGCAACGAAGCAGGCGGCTGGCAGGATCAGATCGCCGCAGCTTTCGGAGGTCTTAACAAGATAACCTTTGATTCAAACGGTTACGAGGTCTATCCCGTTATCATATCTCCCGAAAGAAAGAGACAGCTCAATACTAACCTTCTTATGTTCTTTACGGGCTTTACAAGGTTTTCATCGGAGGTTCAGGCTGCAAATGCCTCAGACAGAAAGAGCAGGAAGGCACAACTTAAGGAAATGTATTCCCTTGTAGCCGATGCCGAAAATATACTTGTTGACAAAACTACCGATTTAGACGGCTTCGGCAGGCTCCTTGACCATACATGGAGGCTCAAAAGACAGACAGGCTCTGCCGTATCGACAGACAGTATAGATATGCTCTATGAAAAGGGAATAAAGGCGGGCGCACTGGGCGGCAAGCTCCTTGGCGCAGGCGGAGGCGGATTCCTCCTGTTCTATGTTCCATCACAGCATAGGAATGATGTACTGGCTGCAATGAGCGAGCTTTTGCATGTACCATTTAAGTTTGAAAACGGCGGTTCAAGAATAATACACTACACTCCCGAGGACTTTGTATTGCAGGAAGGACAGGCAAAATGAAGGCTGTAATTATGGCAGGAGGCAAAGGCACACGCATTTCCTCCGTGGCAAGCGATATACCCAAGCCCATGATAAGCATAGAAGGAAAGCCCATACTGGAGCATGA
>CANRNM010000103.1 GCA_947631975.1 uncultured Clostridia bacterium | reverse complement strand
TATCGGACGTCTGAAAGACGGTTTTCGGCTCCGCCGAAAATACTGAACGAAGCAATACGACCGGTCATTGCTCGCCCCTACGATTGATTAGTTCACATAGTGGTTTGTAGGAGCGTGCCTTGGTTGCATGGGCGAGCAGTAATATTGTACCGAAAGATTTATCGGACGTCTGAAAGACGGTTTTCGGCTCCGCCGAAAATACTGAACGAAGCAATACGACCGGTCATTGCTCGCCCGTTTGTAACATTTTATATATTTTGACTTTATCGACAGTCTGAGTTCCACCGAAGGGGAAGCCGAGAAGGTTGAAGGTTCCCGCCTTACCTACACTGACCTAGTGCATTTTTTTCCGCTTAGGCAAATTCATTATCACTTGAGTTTTGAACCGCTGCGGTCAGATTTATTGTGTTTTTGTCCGTGTTAAGATATTTTTTAAGAGTTTTTCTCACTGCTCCCCTGCCCTCTATGAGCTCCTTGAACATGTTTTCCGTTTTGTCGCCTATGCCGCTGTCGTAAAGGTCTGTGCCGAATATATTTCTGTCGGAGAGTATAAAGCGGAGCTGACCCCTGCAGGAGGAGGGATCTCCTATTTCTATGCCGTTAAGGTGTTCTCTCAATTCGTCAAGAAGAGGGTCGGAGGAAAGCTCGATCGGCTTTAGCTCGTCGTCAACGCCAAGGAGATAACGGCACCAGCCCGCAATAGCAAGGGGTATGCCCACAAGCGAGGACGCCGTTCCGAAACGGCGCACATATGACTTTATGGTCTCGCCGTATCTCACGCCCACCTTCTGCGAAGTGTCGGTGGCTATCCTCTGCGGAGTATCGGGCATATAGGAATTGGGTATTCTTTCGTTTATTACCTCTGAAAGAAAAGCCTCGGGCGAAAGTATGTCGGGAGCTTCCGCAACGGGCAATCCCTCGTTGAAGCCTATTGTCTCCACAAGCGTCTTCAGCTCCTTATCCTGCATTTCGGCAGATATGGAATCATAGCCCAAAAGACAGCCGTAAACCGCAAGGGCAGTATGCAGGGGATTAAGGCAGGCTGTAACCTTCATTTTTTCCGCTTTCATTACATTATCTCTGTCGGTCATATAAACTCCCGCTCTTTCAAGAGGCGGTCTGCCGTTGGGAAATCTGTCCTCTATGACAAGGTATTCGGGTCTTTCGGCATTCACAAAGGGCGCAATATATGTGTTCTTTGACGTAACTATAGGGCTCATATCCTCAACGCCCAGTTCTTCAAGCTCACGCGCCGTTTCATCGGCGGGTCTGGGCGTGATCTTGTCTATCATTGTCCAGACAAATGACACCACATCCTCGTCCCTTATATAGTTTAAAAATTCACCCGGCACAAAGCCGTTCTCACACCATCTGTCGGCTATCTCAGCTACTGCGCTCCTGAGTCTGTCGCCGTTGTGAGAGCAGTTGTCCATAGACACAAGAGCTATGGGAAACCTGCCCGCTTTAAATCTCTCATACAAAAGGGCGCACACAACAGCCATGACGGAGCCTGCCTTTTGGGGACCGTTGTCTATATCCCTCTGCACAAAGGGCAGAAATTCATCGTCTCCCGAAAAAATGTTATAGCCCTTCTCCGTTATTGTGAAGGACACAAGCTGTAAAGAAGGCGCGGAAAATATTTCTCTAAGCCTCTTGATATCCTCGGGCTTGTCCGTCCTTAGACTCTCGGTAACAGAGCCGTAAATCTCCTTCTTGCCCGAGCCGTCGGAGCCGAGAGTAACGGAAAGCGTGAGGTTGTCATGGGGCTTATAAATTTTGTCAATAACATCAAAATCGAAGGTTTCTGCGCATATGATGCCCTTGTTCATAATTCCGCTTGAAATGAGCCTATGGGCAATGCCTCCTATGAATATTCTGAAAATATTGCCTCCTCCGAAATGCACCCATATGGGGGAATTCTTTGTGTTGCTTGCAAGCTTTGCGATATCATAGCGCGGAAGCGTTATACCTGCCCTTTCCCACGCTTTTTTATCCTCTGTTCCTTTTAAATTTAACCTCATAAAAAGCCACACTCCTTATAAAATATATAGATATATTTTTATCCGAAGTGTGGCTTTATATGCATTTTTATTCAATTCGTTTTCCGTTTACGACAACTCTGTAGCTGTCGTTGCGGTCATCGCAGGTGATAAGCGTGGCTATGGCTCCGCTGCCGCTTATAATATCGTCGCTTACCTCTATATCATAGTCCGAAAGCGCCCTTATATCGTGATAAAGCTCTACAACATTCACATTGTCGTCCGTATAAGCGACATGAACATCCGCGGGAAGTTTTTTATAGACGGAGAAAATTTCATACTTTCTTCTCTCGGCGGGCGTATATATGTAAAAATAAGGCATAGACGTTATGTAGCTAGGCGTTTTGTAGGACATGAGCCTTGCAAACATTGTGCCGTTTCGCATACAGTGTCCGAAAAGTATGCTGTTGTAATTGCTGAGGTCATTGTCCCTCATATCCGAGAACACACAGCCCGAGCCGTTGCGCCTGCCGTTGAAGGTGGTATGCAGATAGTCATAGTTATCTCTGCTCTGCACCAAGGGATAGCTTATAGCGCCGTTGCAGGCGTATATCCAGCCCACAAGGTCGGGATTTATTCTTTTGAGCGCGTCAAAATCAACGCTGAATTCCTTGCTTTCATCGGTGTTTTCGGGCTGCGGATTTTCATCCACATAGTCGTTGAGGTCCGTGTATTCTTCCTCCGCCTCTTTATACTCTCTCTGATTGTTGATAATATATATGACGGAGCCTATTATAACAAGCACGGCAACAATTCGTATCGCCCACAATGCTTTTTTGTTCATAAGTCTCACCTCTATGAGCCTTTTACTCTACCTTTTCTATTTCGTCTATGGACTGCGCCTCGCCTGTGGCAGCGTCCGAATTAAGAATGTCGTATACATTGCTGAGTACCGCAAAGGCAATGCTCTGACCTAAAGGAGCCTTTGGATCCGTAAGCGCCGTAAAGTCGCTGTTTATGCTGTTGAACATAACGGCTGCGCCGCCCTCGGCATAGGCGCTAAGGCTGTCCTTGCCCTTATAGTCGTCAAGAACGGCTTTATCCTTGTTTACGCTGATGCCCTTTGCCTCCAGGGCTCTGGCTGTAACGACTGCCATATCCTCAAATGTTATGGCGTCGTCGGGATGAAATTCGCCCTTGTCATCGCCTGTTACTATGCCCATGTTCTTGGCTGTGTATATAGCCGTTGTGTCCTTTTGGAGCGCGGCAACATCGGGGAAGCTGACCTGTGAATTGTCCTTGTATTCCTCGCCTATGAGCCTGACAAGAGAAGAAGTGTAGTCAAAACGAGTCATACCCTTCATTTCTCCGCCCGAGAAGGCTATATATTCGCTTATGTCGTTTCCGCTCTCTCTGAGAGCATTTGCTATAAGGCTTGCGACGGTCTTTGCGCCGAAGTGGTTAAGGTGGGTGTTGTCGTGTCCCTTATCGCCCTTTTCAACGCTTGCATATATGGCATGGAGAGTCGCAGTGCCCTTCTCGCCCAGTTCGCTGTAAGCGTCAGCCGTGAGCTTTGTGGCGTCTATAACGGTTATGCCGAGCTCCTCGCCGAGCTCTCTTACGGCATCGTCATATCTGCCGTGAGTGTCCTTGACGGAGCCGTCCTCATTGAATGAGCGCCTTGAAATGGGCGTTATAAGTATAGGCTTTGCGCCCGCTTCCTGCGCAGGCTTTATGTAATTTTTGTAAAGCGAATTTTTAAAGGAGCCCTCCGTGTCCTTGTCGCCGTCGGGATCGGTGTATCTGGTTGCTATGTCCTCATCGCTTGACTTCTTGGCATCGTTATGTCCGAACTGTATAAGAAGGTAGTCGTCCTTGCCCATTTCATCGAGCAATGTCTGATATTCCTTTTCAACGGTGAGGCTCTTTGAGCTTCTGCCCGACTTGGCAAGATCAACTACCTCGGCATTATTCACAAAATCGCCGAGATACATGCCCCAGCCCGCTCTGGGCAGAGCGTAGTTGTCATCATTTCCATAGTTGCAGGCTGTAGAATCGCCCACTATAAATATCTTTGTCATAGCTTCATTTTCCTCTGCGAAAGCAGGCACAGCCATACAGCCTAAAAGCAAAGTGAAAGCGGTAACGCCTGCCATAATTTTCTTAAAAAACATAAAATACCTCCTTGAATGTGATTATAATAAAACAGACAGAAAACGGGAGACGGATAAGTCTCCCATAAAGTCTGTTGTTTTTGAATTGACCGTCAATGAAAAAAGCTTATTTTATTCTTCGGGCTTTTCTTCATCTTCCGTTTCTTCCTCGTATTCATACTCGTCGAAATCGTCGAAGTCTTCAAAATCATCATAGTCCATATCGTCAAGCTCCGACCAGTCGTCATATTCTATGGCGCTCTTATGCTTGAGCTTTGAAATAACTACAACGATCAAAGCCATAATGACTGCCATACCCACTATGCATACGGCAAGAGTCTTAAGCTTGTTGTTCTTCTGATTTTTTTTAATCAAATTTTTGATTTCTTCAAGCGCAAATTCAGCCTTCATAGCTGTCATACCCCCTTAAAGTTGAATTTTCTGAATTTCTGGTCTCTGTTTCTGTGCTCATTGTACTCCATAAAAGCTCGCCTCATTATCTGCTTTTCATCATGAAATTTGAGCAGATAATAAGCCTCATGTTGCTTATAAAACCCCGCATCGGCAAAAAATTCCTCTGCCTGTGGCTTGCAGTAAAATGAATCGGTAATCATAAGGTACCAGTGTACGGTCTTGTTGACGATATCGTTAGCGCCTCTGAATGTGTACTGTGTCTTACCGATATATTTGATTATTTCTGCATTTGAGTCAGTTTCTTCTTTTACCTCCCTCAGAGCTGTCTGTTTATAGGTCTCGCCGCTTTCTACCGTACCCTTTGGCAAGACCCAGCCCATATATCTTCCATTTTGGTTTTTGTAAAGCAACAGAACCTTGCCGTTATGGATCACTACGCCTCCGCAGCTGACTGCTTCTATCATAGCCATACCTCCGATTCTGTCGGACTTAATTGTAAAGTCCCTTAACCACTATAATTGGTTATATTATAACATACATCGGATATGATTTCAATAGATAAAAGCATTTTTAACAAACATAGTTTTTTTAATGCGGTTTTTTTGTTGATTATTATTGAAAAATACGGAGGTCCTTGCCTATAAATTCATACACATTAAAGCAGCCGAGTATTCTGGAGAGTATTCTCTCGCTGTACACCGTACCTATGTCGGATATATTGAGGTTGGCGGAAATGAGAGTTGACTTTTCCGTCCTGAGCCTTATGTTGAGAATATCGAAAAACTCCACATTTGTGGCGCTGTTTGCGCCCTCCGTGCCCAAATCGTCTATTATGAGAAGGTCGCAGCCGTTTATGAGACTGCTTTTTTCCTTTTCCTCTCCCGAAGCGTTATTAAAGCGCAGGTCGGTCAAGAGCTGAAAAAGCGTGTAGGCGCTCATATAGAGCACAAAATAACCCCTGTCCATGAGCTCCTTCGCAATGCAGTTGCACATATAGCTTTTTCCCAGTCCCGAACTGCCGTAAAAAAACATATTCATGGGCTTTGATTTGAAATTTTCTATCGCTGAGTGCGCTTCATCGGCAATATGTTTTATATTGTCATAGGGCGAAACGCCCGATTTGAAGGGCTCTTTTGAAAAAATGTCATAGTTGAAGTTTTCAAAATTTTCCCTTTTCAATATATTGCCGAGGTTTGAAAGCTGATAATATTTTTCGGCAAGCCTTTTGTTGAAGCAGGAGCATCTTTGGGTGTCTATCATGCCCGTGTCATGGCAAAGACCGCACTTATATTCGGGCTCTATCCTGCCCGAGGCAATGCCCATTCCTATTAATATATTCTGCCTTTCCTCGCACAATTTATTACTCTTTTCTCTGAATATCTCGGGGGCAGACTTGTCGCCGCGCATACTTGCTCTGAAAAGCTCGGAGCTGAGTCTGCTAATTTCGGCGTCTATTTCGCCAAGCCTCGTATTTTTTGAATAAAGCTTATTTTTTAAATTTTCAGCCTTTTCCTCGGCAAATTTCCTGTCCCTTTGATAGTCGTCGAATATCTCGGAGTAAACCTTGCTTATATCCATTATAATATACTGCCCTTTCTTTTAAGTATATCGTTTATCTCTTCCTCCGTATATGTATTCTGGCTGTAGTTGTTGAAAACGCCCTTGGGCGGCTGAAGCTTCTGCTTTGCGTCCGAGGCTTTGGGCTTTGCGCTCTTATAGTCCTCGTCGTTTCTTTCCACTTCCTCAACGGTGGTGAAGGAGAGATTGTGCCATTTTTCAAGTATTTTGTCGCAGTAGGCAAATGTTACCTTGCCCGTGTTCTCAACGGTACGGCTTGCGGCAAGCTCCACGAGCTCAAGGCTCAAGCCCCACTCTGTGAGCCATTTGTCCACAAAGCTTTTTTCTCTTTGGGTTGCCGAGCGTCCGCCCGCACCGAAAAAACCGAGAACCTTGCCGTAATTGGTGCTGAAGCTAAGATAATTGCTCGCATCCTCGGCAGTGGATATGCCCTTTTCAGCCCAGTCGAGAGCTGTCTTTTCCATATACCTTACGGGCTTTCCCGCGCCGAAGCAAAAGCTAAGAAGCAGGAAAATGACCTCAAAGGGAAGCTCCAGACTTTGGTGCATCCACACTATTGCCTCGGTTTCCTTGGGCGAAACAGGCTTGCCCTTTATGTCCTCCGCAGCCTTTAAAAGCTCGCCTACCTCGGGCGTATGCTTTATGATGTCCTCTATATCCTGCGGGGAGTATGACGGAGAAACGGCAACAATTCGAGGGCTTTGTTCCGTGGTTTTGCCGCTTTTTGTATTTAAGGGAGGCGTCATAAATTCTATATCAAAAACGCCGTCCTTTGCTTCAACAGAAATAAGCCCCGTATCCGCCCAATAATTCCATGCGTTTACAACATCGCTTTCAAGCATATTGAGCTTTTCGGCAATGTCTCCGTTTGAAACGGATATTCCGCCGCACGCGCATCTCAAGCCATAAATATAGACAAGAGAAAAAGCGGGATTGGGCGCCGAAGCCATGTAGTTATCTATGAAATTGTTGTCAACGGCAGTCGAGGACTTTATGCCCGAAAATTTTATACTGCTCACAATAACACCTCGTTTTACTTCTGTCTTTTAATGATATCATAGGTTTGAAAATTTTACAAGTAGTTTTTGCTGTCTGTTTTATATGACAATATTTTACAGAGCGCAAAAATAAAGGGAGGAAAACCTCCCTTTTTAGACTGTCAAAAAAATGTCATTATTTGGCATTTAGCATTTTATATAATTATGTTAAATTCAGTATGTGCAAAAACATAAGAAATATGCGCGTTACAAGAGATTGGATAATTATTGATTTAATTATACTCTAATGTTCATTTTTTGTCAATACGTGTATTTATCTATGTTTTCAAGAAAAACCAATTTAACATTTTTCTATAAATTGTTAAATAATAAAAATTTTAAAGGAGGAATTTAAAATGAGTGCAGCACAACCCATAAGCAAATATGCGGATGTTAAGAGATTTAAGGAGTATTTTTTGAAAAAAGGCGAGTACAGAAATTATATGCTTGTAACGGTCTGTCTGAATACCGCGCTGAGAATATATGATGTTATAAATCTTAAATGGAGCGATATTTTTATTGAAAACGATAAATTCAAAAAATATATAGAACTGAAAGAGAAAAA
>CANRNM010000102.1 GCA_947631975.1 uncultured Clostridia bacterium | reverse complement strand
GAGAAGACAGAGCTTCAAGGTTGTCGTTCTCCCCAATCTCTACGGCGATATTATCACCGACGAGGCTGCCGAGTTCCAGGGCGGCGTAGGCACGGCTGGTTCTATAAATATGGGCAAGAAATACGCTATGTTTGAGGCGATACACGGCTCTGCTCCCAGAATGGTGGAGGAGGGCAGAGATAAATATGCAGATCCCTGTTCCATAATAAGGGCTGCAAGTATGCTTCTTGCTCACATTGGCTATACCGACAAAGCCGATAAGCTCGACAAGGCTCTTGACATATGCACACAGCAGGAAAAGAAAATACAGATAACGGGTCATTCCGACGGCTGTACAAGCGCCGAGCTTGCCGACTATATCATGGACACCATAAAGAAACTTTAATTTTATTTATAACCTAAAGTATATGTAATTTTGCGGGCGTACAGTGTCCGCCTCCGTTCTTGCCGTTCAAACGGCAGTGTGCGTGGCGAGCATTGCTCGCCCGTTTTGCGAGGTATACAAATGAGAAAACTTGTTATAGCCGAAAAACCCTCCGTTGCCAGAGATATTGCTAAGGTATTGAACTGCGGTAAAAAAGGCGAGGGCTATCTTTACAACGACGAATATATAGTAAGCTGGGCTATAGGCCACCTTGTTACTCTCTGCGATCCCGAGGAATACGACGAAAAGTACAAGAAATGGCGTATGGACACCCTGCCCATTATTCCCGATGAAATAAAGATAAAGCCCATAAAGAATACTCTTTCACAGTATAAAATACTTGAAAAAATGCTCAATTCGAAGGATATAGAGAGCCTTATATGCGCAACGGACAGCGGACGGGAAGGAGAGCTTATATTCAGATATATATACAAGCTCTCGGGCTGCAGCAAGCCCTTCAGGCGCCTTTGGATATCCTCCATGACGGCGCAGGCAATAAAGGACGGCTTTGAAAATCTCAAGGACGGAAGCGAGTATGACGCTCTTTATAATTCCGCAAAGTGCCGTTCCGAAGCCGATTGGCTCGTGGGCATAAACGCCACCAGAGCATATACCCTTAAGTATAATGCTCTTTTAAGCATAGGCAGGGTACAGACGCCCACGCTTGCCATAATTACCGCAAGACAAAAGGAAATAGACAGCTTTGTTCCCTCCGAATATTGGGAGGTTCAGGCGGATTTCGGCGAATACAAGGGCTTATGGTTTGAGCTTAGGGATAATGACGGCAAAAAGAGCGAGGAAACAAGGATAAGCTCCAAGGAAAGGGCAAGCGAGATAGTTGCCAAGGTAAAGGGCAGGACGGCTTTTGTAAAAAGCATTGAACGGGAGGAAAAGAAAATGCCTCCTCCGCTCTTATACGATCTTACGGAGCTTCAGCGCGACTGCAACAAAAAATACGGCTTTTCAGCGCAGCAGACGCTTTCAATAGTTCAAGATCTCTATGAAAAAAGGAAGATGGTAACATATCCCAGAACGGACAGCCGATATCTTTCGGACGATATGATACCCAAGCTTAAAATAATAGCGTCCAAGCTTAAAAATACAGAACATTATTCCGAGTATGCCGACTATGTTCTGGGGCTTCCAAAGCTTCCCATAACAAAGAGGATAGTTGACAATTCCAAGCTGAGCGACCACCACGCCATAATACCTACGGAAACAAATCCCCGCATATCTTCGCTCAGCGAAAGGGAATTCAAGGTATATGACCTTATAGCAAGGCGTTTTCTTCAGGTATTCTATCCATATTATGTATACAGCACAACGCGTATTGTTACGGAGTGCGAGGGCGAAAGCTTTGTTACAAGGGGTACAAGCGTTATTTCAAAGGGCTGGACAGAGCTCAATGTCAAGTCGGATAAGGAAAAGAAAAACGAGGATATACTTCCCGATGTAAGCGAAAATGACAGCTTTGCAATAAAGAGCGTGCGCTCAACCATGAAAAAGACAAAGCCTCCCCAGCCCTATAACGAAGCGGGACTTCTCTCCGCAATGGAGAATGCGGGACGCTTTGTAGAGGATGAGGAGCTCAAGGAACAGCTCAAGGATTCGGGACTGGGAACTCCTGCCACAAGAGCCGCAATAATAGAAAGGCTCTTACAGGTGGGCTATATCGTAAGAAAGGGCAAGTCCCTTGTCCCTACGGAAAAGGGAATGAAGCTTGTAGAGGTCGTGCCTCCCGAACTCAAATCGCCCGAAACAACGGGCAGATGGGAAAAGGGACTTACATCCATATCCAAGGGCAAAATGGACACCTCAAAGTTTATGGGCAGCATAAACAGATATGTCAACTACATTATAACACAGGCAAACACCACAAAAAGCAATGTTATGTTTGCGGCGGAAAGACGCGGCGGCGGAAAGAGAAAAAGTATGCCCGAAATATTGGGCGTCTGTCCTCTTTGCAAGGGACATATATTTGAAAATTCAAAGGCATATTATTGCAGTAATTGGAGACAGGGCTGTAAATTTACGATATGGAAGAACAGCCTTGAAAACTACAGCGTGGCTATAACTCCGGACTTTATAAAAAAGCTTATGGAAAAAGGAAAAATAGAAGAGCTTTTTGTGCATAAGCCCGATACCTCGGAGGAATGTACCTGCACGGTATCACTTGCGGAGGATAAAAGCGGAAGGCTTGAAATAAGCAATTTAAGGAAGACGGAAAAATGACAATAGAAACTTTGGACAAGGATTTCTGCGTATGCAGACTAAAAAGCGCGGATAATGTAATCATAAATGAATTTACATTTCTTTCCGTTACGGATGAAGAAATTTCGCTTGTATGCCCGGAGGAAAATATACCCGACAATACCGAAACAGCCGAAAGAGGCTGGCGGGGCTTCAGAATAAAGGGAGTTCTGGATTTTTCTCTCATAGGCATACTTTCAAAAATATCGGATATACTTGCCAAAGGAAAGATAGGTATATTTGCCGTGTCTACATACAACACAGACTACATATTCGTCAAAAAGGAAAGCTTCGGCAGAGCGCTGGAGCTGCTGAAAGCCAATGGTTATAATGTGAAATAAAAAACAGGCGGGACAATTTGGAATAAGTCCCGTCTGTTTGTCTATTTTTATATAATTGCCAATATACTTATTCAAGTATTCTTCTTGCTCCCACATATGTGCTTGTGGAATAGTCATCAT
Source organism: uncultured Clostridia bacterium (assembly GCA_947631975.1). Classification (GTDB taxonomy): domain Bacteria; phylum Bacillota; class Clostridia; order Lachnospirales; family CAG-274; genus Gallispira. Next base: position 4,754 of record CANRNM010000102.1, on the reverse strand, counting down.
CGAGGTTCGATATTGTAACGCCGTTTCCCGCGCCGTTTGTGGAATGTATGTACTTGCCTTCGCCTATGTACATGCCCACATGGGATATTACGGAATCTCCGCCTGTGTTGAAGAACAGAAGGTCTCCGGGAACAAGCTCGTTTCTTCCCACGATCTTGCCCTGAGTGTACATATCTCTTGATGTTCTGTTGAGAGTTATGCCGAAGTTCTTGTATACGCTGTATACAAAGCCCGAACAGTCAACGCCCGATGTGAGGTCTGTTCCGCCCCATACATAAGGTGTGCCTATAAAGTTCTCGGCATAAGAAACCACCTCTCGGCAGTCGACATCTCCGCTGTTTACATAGCCCTGTTCAAACTTATATGTATCCGCGTCGTTCACTTCAAATGAAGCGTTCTTAGGCTTGCTGCCGTTTTTAAGCTGTATATAGTCCGCTTTTACATAGCCTGTGTTTCCGTTGTCGTCCGATACTATCACCCAGCCGTCCTTATATCCCGCAACGCTTAAATTATAGCCATTGTAGAAGGAGCACAGTACTTTTGAATCGGTGGAGGGGCTTTCTCTTAAGTTGAGAGAGTCAGCGGTAACAACGGCATAAATGTTGTCGGCAATATTGTTTGCTATTGCTTCTGCCGTTACTTCATCCGATGCGGTAGGAGACTGAACGGAAGGAAGATATTTCAAAAGACTTCCCTGCATGTACTCCGAATTTATGTAGCCCGTGTTGCCGTTGAAACTTATCTGATACCAATCGCCGTTCTTGCCCGATGTTACAAAAACCTGTCCCTTTTTTGCCGTGCCTAATATTGCGCCCGACGGGGAAGGACTTGTGCGTACATTCACATTGTCTGCAATACAAGTGGCATCGGTCTGATAAATTGAAATAAACTGTGAGCCTATAAATCCCTGCTCAAGCCCGGGTTTCTTAATCTTGAACCAGCCGTTATGCGCATCGCCTGTGATAGTGAGAACATCGCCTGTGTCAGCTGTGCCCACAACTCTGCCTTCGGTTGAATTGTAGGAGCGTATATTAACGGATGTGGCTGTAACCTTTGCCAGATTTGAGGCATATACCGAGCTTGCCGTCAAAACGGTAAGGACACAGCCTGCAAAAATGGTCTTGGTCAATAGACTGACTTTAATCATATTCAGCCATCCTTTCTTCTTAAGTAAAAAGTTGTTACATAAATGTTACAATTTATTTTATAGCATTTTTATCCATTTGTCAAGCGTTTTAGGCATAAAAATGCCATTTGTAACATAAAATAAATATTTCAAACCTGTTACAAAAATACAGTAGATACTATATATAAACAGTTTAATAATACAGTCATAATATATAAAATTATTTTTGATTTTCATATTGACATATACCCCATAAGGGTATATAATTTATTCAAGTGAAAGAGAGGTGTGTTCATATGGATGAATTATGCTGTCATAAGACAAAAATCCGTACTCCCGAGGAATATAAATCGCTTATACACAGGCTCAACCGCATAGAAGGTCAAGTAAGGGGTATACGAAAAATGGTGGAAACCAACGCTTACTGCACGGATATACTTATTCAGGTATCAGCTGCGACAGCCGCCTTGAACGCCTTTAATAAGGAACTCCTTGCCAATCATATTAAAACCTGTGTTGCAGATAATATTAAACAGGGAAACGATGAAATAATAGACGAGCTTTTGAAGGCGCTTCAGAAGCTTATGAAATAAGGAGGTATAAATATGGAGCAATATCTGGTAACAGGTATGAGCTGTGCGGCGTGCAGTGCCAGAGTGGAAAAGGCTGTCAAGGCTGTGGAGGGAGTAAGCTCCTGTTCGGTCAGCCTTCTCACCAATTCTATGGCTGTAGAGGGCACGGCAAGCTCTGAAGCTATCATAAACGCCGTGGAGGCGGCAGGCTACGGCGCTTCAAAAAAAGGCGCGTCCGAAAGCACGTCCTCATCCTTTGACGAAAGAATGTTAGAGGACAAGGAAACGCCCATATTAAAAAGAAGACTTATATTTTCTCTTGTCTTTCTTGCCGTACTCATGTACTTTTCAATGGGGCATGCCATGTGGGGCTGGAAGCTCCCGTCATTTTTTGACAATAACTATATTGCAATAGGTCTTGTACAGCTCCTTCTTACAGTCGCTATCATGGCTATAAATCAAAAGTTTTTTATAAATGGCTTCAAGGGGCTTATACACAGGGCTCCCAATATGGACACGCTTGTTGCCCTTGGCGCGGGAGCTTCGTTTATATACAGCGTATACGCGCTCTTTGCTATGACATCCGCTCAGGCGTCCGGCAATACTGAAAGCGTAATGCATTATATGCATGAATTTTATTTTGAATCGGCAGGTATGATACTTACGCTCATAACCGTAGGCAAAATGCTTGAAGCCATGTCAAAGGGCAGGACCACGGACGCATTAAAGGGACTTATGAAGCTTGCGCCCGACACGGCGAATATTATAATAGACGACAAAGAAACGACCGTACCCGTGGCGCAGGTGAAAATAGGAGATATTTTTGTTGTGCGCCCCGGCGAAAACATACCCGTGGACGGTGTTGTCATAGAAGGAAGTTCAGCCGTGAACGAATCCGCTCTCACGGGCGAGAGCATACCCGCCGACAAAGCCGAGGGCGACAGAGTTTCAGCCGCGACCCTCAATCAGTCGGGATTTCTAAAGTGCGAGGCTTTAAGGGTGGGCGAGGACACCACACTTTCAAAAATAATACAGATGGTTAGCGAGGCTTCGGCTACAAAGGCGCCCATCGCCAAGGTTGCCGACAAGGTGTCGGGCATATTTGTGCCTACGGTCATCACAATAGCCGTTTTAACGGGCATTATATGGCTTCTGATAGGAAAGCCCGTCGGCTTTTCGCTTGCGAGAGCCATTTCCGTACTTGTAATAAGCTGTCCCTGCGCTCTGGGACTTGCGACTCCCGTCGCCATAATGGTAGGCAGCGGAGTAGGAGCCAAAAAGGGCATACTTTTCAAGACGGCTCTGTCTCTTGAAGAAACGGGCAGAGTTAACTCTGTTGCTCTCGACAAGACGGGCACTGTAACAATGGGCGAACCCGAGGTTACGGACATAATCACCGCCGAGGGCATAAGCGCCGACGAGCTTCTTAAAACGGCATATTCCCTTGAGATAAAAAGCGAACATCCCCTTGCGGGAGCTATAATAAAAAAGGCGGAGGAACAGGGCATAAAGGCTTATGCCGTAGATAATTTCAAAGCCGCCGCGGGCAACGGACTTCAGGCAGAAACAGACGGAAGGAGCCTTGCGGGCGGTAAGCTCGGTTTTATAGAAGGCTTTGCCGATATACCCTCGGATATAAGGGAAAAATCGTTAAAGCTTTCACAAGAGGGCAAAACCCCGCTTTTCTTTTCAAAGGACAATAAACTCTGCGGCGTCATAGGTACGGCGGACACCATAAAATCCGACAGCCTCGAAGCAATATCACAGCTCCGCAATATGGGCATAGAGGTAGTAATGATAACGGGCGACAACGAAAAAACCGCCAAAGCCATAGGAAAGCAGGCGGGAGTTGACATCATAATCGCAGGTGTTCTTCCCGAGGGCAAGGAAAAGACAATAAGAGAGCTAAGGCAAAAGGGAAAGGTCGCAATGGTCGGCGACGGCATAAACGACGCTCCCGCGCTCACAAGAGCCGACATGGGCATAGCCATAGGCGCGGGCGCCGACATAGCCATAGACGCTGCGGACGTTGTGCTCATGAAAAGCAATTTAAAAGATGTTCCTGCGGCTATAAGGCTAAGCAGAGCAACGCTTAGAAATATACACGAAAATCTTTTCTGGGCGTTCATATATAATATAATAGGCATACCCCTTGCCGCAGGCGTTTTTATACCTATTTTCGGTTGGCAGCTAAATCCCATGTTCGGAGCGGCGGCTATGAGCCTTTCAAGCTTCTGCGTTGTTTCCAATGCTTTAAGGCTTAATCTTGTGGATATATACAGCACCAAAAAGGACAAAAAAATAAAAAATAAAAACAATAATAATTTAAAGGAGGAAACCAAAATGAAAAAAATCAATATCGAAGGCATGATGTGTATGCACTGCGTGGCTCATGTTGAAAAGGCGCTTAAGGCGGTCGACGGTGTAGGCGAGGTAAATGTATCGCTCGAAAACAACTGCGCCGAGATAAGCGGAAACGCCGATAATTCTGCTCTTACAAAGGCAGTCGAAGAAGCGGGCTATAAGGTAACGGGCATAGAATAATTTGTTAAAAAAGTACATCCTTCGCATTTTAAGCGGAGGGTGTATTTTTTTACAAAAAACTGTTGACACTTCCCCGAGGGCAGGGTTTATACTTAAATTACTCCGGAGGTGATATAAATGCTTATAAGTATAGGACAGCTTTCCAAAATATGCTCTGTAAGCGTAAAAGCTTTAAGACACTATGACAAGCTTGGTCTGCTTAAACCCGTAAAGGTAGACGAATTTACATCATACCGTTACTATGATGAAGGTCAGCTTGAAACCATGCTTGTTATAAACAGGCTCAAAAGATACGGTTTTTCTCTTGCGGAAATAAAAGCATTTATAAATGAAAAAGATAAGGGTATACTCTTTTCAAAATTAATGGAAAAAGAAGAAGGGCTAAAAAGCGATATTATGCATAAAAGCCTTATTCTGAAGGAACTTGACAGTATAATCAAAAATTTTGAAAGGACAGGTAAAATTATGGATTATCAGAACAATTACAAAATAAGCATCACAACAACCAAAGA
>CANRNM010000101.1 GCA_947631975.1 uncultured Clostridia bacterium | reverse complement strand
TTTTTGAGTCGTTTCAACTCATATAAACATTTTACACTAAAAAATCCCAGAAGTGAAGTAACAAATAGTATTATTCTATGAACATTTCGAAAATCTTTTGTTAACTTTTACTAACGGAAGCAATATGGTGAACTTATGTCCGACTTTATTAATTTTTTTTATATTTATTTATATCTCCTTATATCTCCTTATAAAAAAATCAAGTACAAAAATTTTTGAATACCAAAAGTACAAAAAAATTTTTAATTGCGATCGTCTCAAACTATACTTTAGGACGGTCGCTTTTGCGTTGTCTATTCTATATATGTCCTAAGAGTGCCGATATTCTCAACATAGCACTCCACCACATCTCCATGCTTCAGGAACTTGGGCGGTGTAAAGCCCATTCCCACGCCTGCGGGAGTGCCCATAGATATGACTGTTCCCGCCTTGAGAGTCATTCCTTGGCTCAGTTCTTCTATAACATGGGGTATATCAAATATAAGCAGGTCTGTGGTGCTGTCCTGCCTTAGCTCGCCGTTCACATAGCTCTTTATTTCAAGCGTCGGCGGTCTGTCAAATTCGTCCTCGGTTACGATGCAGGGTCCCATGGGTGTGAAGCCGTCAAGGCTTTTGCCGAAATACCACTGCTTATGCCTTGTCTGCAAATTTCTTGCGCTTATGTCGTTTAAAATGGTGTAGCCGAAGACATAGTTATACGCGTCCTCTTTTGACACATTTTTGCAGTCTTTTCCTATTATCACAGCCAGCTCACATTCGTAGTCAAGGCTGTCCACCAAGCCTCTGTATGAGGATATTGTTCCGTTTGTGGGCGAGCATTCGTTTACTCTTTTTGAAAAATAAACGGCATAGGGTCTGTCGCCTCCGAAGGCTTCCTTTTTGAAGCGCGCAGATTCAACGGCATGCGCCATATAATTTATGCCGAGGCATATTATGTCCTGCTTGGGCACGGGTATGGGAGCGAGAAGCTCGGTCTCCTGAGGTGCTATGGGGTTGCCTGCCATGGCAGCCAGCGCCTCCGTATCTACGCCCGAATCTATAAGCTCGTTCATGTCTTTAAAGGGCAGGGGATATATGTATTTGTCCGTTTGTACTCCCACCAGTGTTTTTCCTATATGTCCGAATGTAATAAGCCGCACGGTAAGCCCTCCTTTTCACAGTCAAAAATACTGATTTTATCTATAATTAAAGTATAACACATATCCTATGTAAAAAAAGTATAAAAATATTAAAATTTTTTAGAATAAATGTTTGACAAATGGGAAAATTTGTTGTATAATAAAATCAACAGATAAAACATTTGAACGATAAAGGGAGGTTTTGTATATGAAAACGAATAAATTGACGCGCTTATGTTTGATAACACTTATATTGTTTGCGACTTCTGTTATGCTCTATTGCCTTAGCTATGGCATAAGCTGGATAAATCTTTTTACGGTTGAGACGATGCTCAAGGTTACTGTGCCATTTGTTGCGTTTGCTCTCGTGTGCCTTCTGGGTCTGCATATCATATCCTCGCGCATTGAGGAAAAGCGCCTTATGGAGATGAGAAGGAGACAGAGGCAGTACATTGTGAGAGAAATCTGCAAAAACAGGCATAAAATAATATATCTCAGAAAAGTCCCCAAGCTTGACCTTTTCAGAGACGCAAGCTGATGATAAAGGACACACACCTATAAAAGCCCCGAACTTTGCTCGGGGCTTTTGCTTGACAAAAGCGGAGGTTTATTTTATAGTAAATATATAGATTTTTTTATTTGAAGGGAGATAAATGAAATGAAGATCGCATTGATCAACGAAAACAGCCAGGCGGCAAAAAATGAGCTTATATGCTCCACATTGAAAAGCGTTGTTGAGCCCAAGGGACACGAGGTTTTCAACTACGGTATGTATACGGCAGAGGACGACGAGCAGCTTACATATGTGCAGTGCGGCATACTTGCGGCTATACTTCTTAATTCGGGCGCGGCAGACTTTGTTGTTACGGGCTGCGGCACGGGCGAGGGCGCTATGCTTGCCTGCAACGCTTTCCCGGGCGTTTTGTGCGGACACATTGTAGACCCGTCCGACGGCTATATGTTTGCGCAGATAAACGACGGCAACTGCGCTGCGTTCCCGTTTGCAAAGGGCTTCGGCTGGGGCGCAGAGCTCAACTTAAAGTATACCTTCGAGCAGCTTTTCTCCGGAGAGAGCGGACAGGGCTATCCCAAGGAAAGAGTTGTGCCCGAGCAGAGGAACAAAAAAATACTCGACGAAGTAAAGAAGGTTACTCACACGGACATTATGTATGTGCTTGAAAATATCGACAGAGAGCTTTTGAAGGGCGCCGTAAGCGGTGAAAAATTCAGCGAGCTTTTCTTTGCCAACTGCAAGGACAGCAAAATTGCCGATTTTATAAAGAGTATAATGTAAATGAAGTTTTATACATATTTTGTTTTCAAATCTTGTGCATATTGTACAAAATAATTGTGTTGACATTTATAAATTTGTGTAGTATAATAATTTCAAGGAGAAGAGAATAGGTAAATTATGTAATTTTAAATAAAAGGGGCATTTCTTAAGAATTAGCTCAAAGGCGTTCGGAAAGGGTAGATTTTTAAGGGACGGATGCCAAAGGGCTGTCTATGGGCATAAGCTGAAAATTACATGATGTGCGTATTCGAATCATACTGAAGAAGGTAAGTTTATGGAAGTAAAAAGAACCGAATTATCGGTTCTTTTTATTTGCCTCATACCGCCGTTTATATTTACTTGTTGATTTATTTGCATATATCTGTTATAATGTTAAAAAATACTAATGACGAGAGGATACCGTAATGTCAGATAACATCATTGCCATAGACGCTATGGGCGGCGACAATGCGCCGGGCGAGATAGTAAAGGGCGCGGTAAGCGTGTGCGAGAGCATAGACAGCACTCTTGCGCTTGTGGGCAGGGAAGCCGACATAAATGCAGAACTTAATAAATACAGCTATGACAAGTCCAAAATAACCGTTGTGAATGCCGATGAGGTGATAGAAAACTGCGACACTCCCACGGATGCCATAAAGCATAAGAAAAATTCTTCTATGGTGGTCGGACTTAATATGGTGAGGGAAGGCAAGGCTCTTGCCTTTGTTTCGGCAGGCAACACGGGCGCTCTGCTCACGGGTGCCACAATCATTGTGGGCAGGATAAAGGGCGTAAAAAGACCCGCTCTCGGCACCATGCTCCCCACGGTGGACAGCGAAAAGCGCGTGCTTATGCTGGATTCGGGCGCCAATGTGGATGCCAAGCCCGAATATTTGGTGCAGTTTGCGCAGATGGGCTCGGTATATATGGAATATGTCGAGGGCAGAGAAAATCCGAAGACGGGTCTTGTGAATATAGGCGAGGAGAGCGAAAAAGGCAACGCTTTGGTGAAGGAGGCATATGCGCTCCTTTCGGAGGCAAAGGGCATCAACTTCGCGGGCAACACCGAGGCTAGGGACATAACCCTGGGCGAGGTGGACATCATAGTTTGCGACGCCTTCGTAGGCAATGTCATACTAAAGGTCATGGAGGGCTTGGGCAATACTATACTCAAGATACTTAAAAGAGAGCTTATGTCAAGCTTCAGGTCGAAGCTGGGCGTTCTGCTTTCAAAGCCCGCCTACAAAAAGATGATAAAAGAATATTTTGAATACGACAACATAGGCGGAGCGCCGTTTCTGGGGCTCAAGGGTCTTGTTGTGAAGGCCCACGGAAGCTCCGATGCGGGAGCGATAGCGGGAGCCATACATCAGTGCCAGAAATTCATAGACGCGGATATAGTGAACAAAATCGCCGAAAGGCTCTAATAAGGCGCTTTGAGACCTTTCATAATACCCCGCCATAATTTTTTTTAAAAAATTTGCAAAATGTACTTGTAAAATTGTAGAATATCTAGTATATTATAATAAACAGGCAATTAAAATTGTTTGAAAAAATAAAGGAGGATTTTATAATGGAAGAAAAGATTATTTCAATCATCGCTGAGGAATTGGGCAGAGAGGCGTCCGAGATAACAGTTGATACAACATTTGAGGAATTAGACGCAGATTCTTTGGATTTATTCCAGGTTATCAACACCTTAGAGGAAGAATTTGATGTAGAGTTTGACAATGACGAGTCTGCCGACATTAAGACCGTAGCAGATGTTGTTGCCTGCATTAAGGCTGCTCAGGAATAATATTTGCAACTTATGTTACATGCCGCAGCTTTGACTGCGGCATAATTTTTAAAATATATAGATATATTAGCTTAACAAAGTGATGTTGTCATTCAGCCTTGCCGCGCCTGTTTTTAGCGGTACGGATATTAGGGGATGTTAAGCTAAGCTATTTATATAGCTTGGGAGGCATTACAAAATATGGATTTTAATTATGGGTTTAAGGATGAAGCCCTGCTTTGCACCGCTCTTTCGCATAGCTCTTATGCCAACGAGCATAAGGCGGAGGGAGTCGAGTGCAACGAAAGACTGGAATTTTTGGGCGACGCTATACTTGGCTTTGTTGTGGGAGAATACATATACAAAAAGTTTTCCTCATGGCCCGAGGGCAAGCTCACAAAATTAAGGGCAAGCGTAGTGTGTGAAGCAATGCTCAGCAAGAAGGGCAGAGAGCTCGGCATAAACAAGGCTCTCAAGCTCGGCAGAGGCGAGGAGCACACGGGAGGCAGAGAGCGAAATTCCATAATCGCAGACTGCATGGAAGCCGTGATAGGCGCCATATATCTTGACGGAGGCATGGAGCCTGCAAGAGAATTTATAATAAGCATACTTGCCGACGAAATAGAGGAAATATCGAGTACCGTTAATGTGCTTGACGCCAAGACAACTCTTCAGGAAATACTCCAGAGGGACAGCCAGGAGCCCATACAGTACAGAATAACGGGCGAAAGCGGACCCGCGCACTGCAAGTTTTTCTCCGTTGAGGTCAGCCACAACGGCAAGACTTTGGGCAGCGGCGGCGGCAGGAGCAAGAAGGAAGCCGAGCAGAAGGCTGCAATGGAGGCTATAAAGCATATAAACGACAGATAGGGAGCTTAAAAAATGAAACTGGCAATAGTAGGCGGCGGAGCTTCGGGGCTTGCCGCGGCAATAGAGGCGGGCAGAACATCGCCCAAGGCTGAAATTGTAATTTTGGAGCGTCTTGACAGGGTGGGCAAAAAAATACTTGCCACGGGAAACGGGCGCTGCAATTACAGCAATTCCAACTTAGATATAAATAATTATTACGGCCGCGACAGAATGTTTGCCGACTATGCTCTTAAAGAGTTTACCGTTGAAAATACGGTAAACTTTTTTAATCGGCTGGGCGTTTTCCCCAAGGAGGAAAAAAACGGCAGGCTTTATCCATTTTCGCTTCAGGCGTCGGCTGTTCTGGACGCCTTGCGAAGCGAGTGCGAGAGGCTCGGAGTGAACATCATAACGGGCTTCTGCGTGAAGGAAGCCGTAAAAAAAGGCAAGGGCTTTGAGCTTACTTCCGACGCCGGCAGAAAAATAAACGCCGACAGACTGATAATAGCGGGAGGCGGCTGCGCATCGGCTTCTCTCGGTTCCGACGGCTCCGCGTTTAAGCTCTTAAAGGGCTTCGGACACAGCATAACAGAGCTTGCGCCCGCGCTTGTACAGCTCAAGACAAGGCCAGAGGAGGTAAAAAGCCTTAAGGGCATAAAGTTCACGGGAAGCGTGAGCCTTATACATAAGGATAGGATCATATGCGAGGACTGCGGCGAGGTGCTTTTCACGGACTACGGCGTGTCGGGACCTCCCATATTCCAGCTTTCGGCGCGCGCCGCCTTCATCAAAAATGCCGTTCTTAGCCTCGATTTTATGAGCGAATATTCGCCCAAAGAGGTGTACGACATACTCGAAAACCGCAGAGAAAGCCTTTCTCATCTCACAATGGAGAGCTTTTTCACGGGGCTTCTGAATAAAAGGATAGGCAATCTCATTTCAAGGCGCATAGGCATAGAAAAGCTTTCTTACGGCGTCGGCAGGCTCACAAACCGACAGCTTTGGGCTATAGCGTCGCAGATAAAGGACTATAGGCTTGAAATAACGGGCAATAACGGATTTAAAAATGCGCAGGTTACGGCGGGCGGAGCGCTCACCTCGGAATTTGACGGCAAAACTATGCAGTCGCGCATTGTGAGCGGGCTTTATGCCTGCGGAGAGGTGCTGGATATTTACGGCGACTGCGGAGGCTACAATCTCCAGTGGGCATGGAGCAGCGGAAGGCTTGCGGGGCGTTCGGCTGTCATTAAGGAGTAAACTATGCTTAAGATATCGGATATCAGAATTTCGGCAAGATGTGAAATAACAAAGGCTCTTTTGTATGAAAAGGCAAAAAAAATACTGAGATGCGGACATATTAATTCTCTTTCTATAGCGCGCAAATCCGTTGACGCAAGGGACAAGAGCAATGTTTTCTATGTTGTTTCGCTCCTTGTCGATGTGGATAATGAGGAAAGATTCCTTAAAATAAAAAATGTTTCCCCGGTGAAAAATAACGCCTATATACCGCCCTACAGGAGCGATTTAAGCTCAAGACCCGTCGTCATAGGCTTCGGACCCGCGGGTATGTTCTGCGCGCTTGTGCTTGCGAGAGCGGGCGCAAGACCCATAGTCTTTGAAAGAGGCTCCGCCGTTGAAAAAAGGCAGACGGCTGTAAAAAATTTCTGGCAGAACGGCACGCTGGACACTTCTACAAATGTACAGTTCGGCGAGGGCGGAGCGGGCACATTCTCGGACGGCAAGCTCACCACGGGCATAAAGGACAAAAGGTGCCGTTATGTGCTCTCACAGCTCGTGCATTTCGGCGCGCCCGATGAAATATTATACGAGGCAAAGCCCCACATAGGCACGGACAGGCTTGTGGATATTGTGCGCAGCGTAAGAAATGAAATAATATCCCTTGGCGGCGATATACGCTTTGACAGCCGAGTGGAGGACATAGTCATAGAAAAAGGCAGGGTGCGCGCAGTGGTCTGCGAGGGCAGGGAATATCCTGCCGACAGCGTGGTGCTCGCCATAGGACATTCGGCAAGAGATACCTTTGAAATGCTTTATAAAAAAGGCGTGGATATGTGCCGCAAGCCCTTTGCCATGGGCGTCAGGATAGAGCATCCGCAGGAAATAATAAATACCGCGCAGTACGGAGAATTTGCAAAATATCTCCCGCCTGCCGATTATAAGCTCGCCGCACATCTCAAAAACGGCAGAAGCGCTTATACCTTCTGCATGTGTCCGGGCGGAGTGGTTACGGCTTCGGCATCGGAGGAAATGAGCGTTGTAACAAACGGTATGAGCTATTACAGCAGAAACGGCAAGAATGCAAATTCTGCGCTTCTGATAGGCATAAACACCGATGATTTCGGCTCGGAGTACGCTCTTTCGGGAGTGGAGCTCCAGAGGAGGCTTGAAAGAAGGGCGTTCGAGGCGGGCGGCGGCAATTATAACGCGCCCGTTCAGCGAGTGGGAGATTTTATGCGTTATCCCGAGAACAGAAGCTCTTTTATGCCGGAAGCGTGGCAGAGCTTTGCTCCCAGCTATAAGCCGGGCGTTAAGTTCACCGAGCTTAGGGATATTTTTCCCGATTTTATGAACGAATCGCTTGAACTTGCCATTTATGAAATGGATAAGAAAATAGAGGGCTTCGGCGACAAAAACGCCATTATGACGGCTGTAGAGAGCCGTTCGTCCTCACCTGTGAGGATAACACGGGGCGAGAGCTTCGCTTCGGTCAATACCGAGGGGCTTTATCCCTGCGGAGAGGGCTGCGGTTATGCGGGAGGCATAATGTCTGCCGCCGTAGACGGCGTGAAGTGCGCCGAGGCTGTCCTCGGTGTCATATAATATGTGAAATTTCATCTTGACTTTTGTCGCTGTTTGTATTAAAATTAATACTGTTATATGCCGCTGTGGCGGAATTGGCAGACGCACTTGACTCAAAATCAAGCGGGGCGACCCGTACCGGTTCGAGTCCGGTCAGCGGCATAGTATTTAAGCC
>CANRNM010000100.1 GCA_947631975.1 uncultured Clostridia bacterium | reverse complement strand
ACACTCACCGTATTAACGACAACAAGCGAACTGAGCATCAAAATAAAAGCCAACAGTCCGCTGAACGTTCTTTTGAAATTCATTCTCATAAAAACATCCACCCTTTCTGTCTGAATTTCAACATAATATAAAATTGTTATTTTGCTAAGCCTTAGAATGTTAAGTCGGGTTATGAACGACCTGAGCCCCTGCGCACACCGAGCGAAAACCCCTTTTCGCAAGGGTGTGTACATAAATATCGCCGTCTCATAATGCCGCTGTGATCCAAGCAGCAGCATTTGCCCGAATGAGCCGAAGCTCCCTATGATAGGGCGATAAAGGCTCACGCTCCGAGGAGCGCGCCATATGGCGGGAAGGGGGTTCCCGACTTAACAATATAAGGCTTCGCCTATGATTGGCGTATATTTTAAGCAAAAGATGCTTAAAATCTGCGCGGAACATGAAAATACCCCCCCCACGATGATTTCGTGGGAGGGATATGGGTATCTCATTATCGGTATTACGAAAGGTTTTCGTAATCTTAAATTAATGATAGCACTTTTTTACGAGCTTAGCAAGATTAAAAAATAAATTTTAATGTAAGGGAGATAAATTTTTACATCTTGCATAATTTAGGGAGGGGATTTTTGTGCATTTTGAAATGCACTTATATTTTGGAGTTAACTCCAAATGCCTTTTTTTATTACTTTTTAAAAGATAAGTAAAATTTTATTCTTCTTTTTGCGCACAAAAAGAAGCAAAAAGCGTGGGGCGTTCCGAGTCGCCCCACACCCCTAACGGCTTTTGTGCCTGTTATATGTGTGGAATTAATACCGCACAAAAGTGTCGTTACGGTGCGAGCCTGTCGCTTCCTGAACTTCGTTCAGACAAGCGGCTCGCACGAACAGATAGCTTTTATATATCCCCCCTCAGTCGCCCTTCGGGTATCAGAACTTTCCCTTCGGGAAAGCGATACTTCGTATCGTCGGATTAATCTTTCCGATTCAAATGACAGCTCCCCCAGTTCAGCACTTTCGGCTTCGCCGAAAGCCGCACTTCGTGCGTCCGCATCTATCTTTGCGGTGCAATGGTGGAGCCAAGAATTAGAGGCTAACCGTTATCTCTCGGCTCCCCCCCTAATCTAAACCCACTTTACATTTATTTATATTGCTTAAAATTCTAAGTAAATTTTTGTAAAATATTTAACTTGTAAAGTTATAACAAAAATGCTATTCTATTTATAGGGGGAGAGCAATAACAATTATTGATTCTTTTCATAAAAAATCCTGTTTCTTCGTGAAACAGGATTTTTTAACATTTATTTGTATTTCATTGCTTCGCTCATCATACAAACGCCGTCTGCGCCCGCTTTAATACAGTCTTCGGCGTTATTTTCATTTATGCCTCCAAGGGCGTATACGGGTATGCCGACGGACGAGTATATATCGCTCAGCCATTCAAGACCTTTAGGCTCCAGCCCTGCCTTGCAGTCGGTAGCGAAAATATGGCTTGCCGTTATATAGTCCGCTCCGAGCCGTTCCGCACGCTTTGCCTCATCAATGCTGTGTATTGAAGCGCCCTTAAGCTCAAAAGAGCTTATATCGTCTATGTTTTTTTCAAAAAGCGCAAGGGGAAGATGTATCCTTTTGCAGTTCAGATCTTCGCAGACGGGTATGAATGTGTGCAGAATAAGCTTTTCGCCCATTATTTTAAGCGCTTTTTCAGCCATGACGGCATATTCCGCCTCGCTCATATCCTTTTCACGAAGTATAACGAGGTCATAATCGGAGCGTTTAAGAATTTCAAGCTGTGAAAAAAAATCGGCGCAAAGCTTTCTGTTTGTAACGGCTATTTTTTTGTACATGATGCCACCTACAGATAAATATATTCGCTCATAACGGGCTGAAGTCCCTGCGCCTTTATGGCGTCGTAAACTTCCTTTACATTCCTGCCGTCGCTTATCTCGAACTGCTCGTCGCCCTTTCTCTCGTTGTCGCCGTGTCCGCCTATGCCCACGTCCACGCCCGCGGAAATCTTTGTTGCCGCTATTTTTATGGAATTATCCCTAAAACGCGCGCACTCTCTTGTGGATATGGTGAGGCTTGCAAAGGGCATAAATATCCTATAAGCGCACATCACCTGCAAAAGCTGAGTTTCGTGCACATCCTTGGGATTTATTTTGTCGTTGTTTATTATGGGTCTGAGCCTCGGACACGAAAAAGCTATGTCCGCATGGGGATATTTCTGCTGTATGAGATAGGCGTGTATGCCCGTAGCAAAGGCATCCTTTCTGAAATCGGAAAGTCCCAGAAGGGCGGCAAAGCCAACGCCCCTCATTCCTCCGCGTATAGCTCTTTCCTGCGCGTTGAATCTATAGGGGAATATCCTCTTGTGTCCCGCAAGATGCAGAGTTTCGTACTTGTCGGAATTGTAGGTCTCCTGGAAAACGGTAACATAATCCGCCCCGCACTCGTGCAGATATCTGTACTCATCGGTATTCATGGGATAGACCTCAAGTCCCGTGACCTTGAAATATTTTTTGGCTATACGGCAAGCCTCGCCTATGTACTCCACATCGGACATCTTGCGGCTTTCGCCCGTGAGAATGAGTACCTCCTCAAGTCCCGTGGAGGATATGGCCTGCATTTCCTTTTCTATCTCGCTGTAGTCAAGCTTTGCCCTGTGGATCTTATTATGGCAGTTAAAACCGCAGTAAATGCAGTAATTCTCGCAGTAATTCGCTATATAAAGCGGTGTGAAAAGCTGTATGCTGCTGCCGAAGTGCTTTCTGGTTTCAGCCTGCGCCCTCTGCGCTATTTCCTCCATGAGAGGCGTTGCGGCGGGAGAAAGAAGCGCGCCGTAGTCCTCGGGTGTGAGCACATCCTTTTCAAGAGCCGCCCTCACATCCTCGGCAGTATATTTTTCGGGGTCGTAGCTCTCCATAGCGGCTATTACCCTGTCCTGTATATCCGAGCCTATATTCTCCATATCGGGGAGATAGGTCATATGATCTATTCTTGCTTCACTCATTTTTCATTACCTCAATCCCTTAAAAATCCTGTGAGCGGTGAGGAGGCGCTTGCTCTGTCCCTCACTCTGCCCATACCCGAAAGATAAGCCGTCCTGCCCGCCTCTATAGCCTTTCTGAAGGCTTCAGCCATGGCGGGGATATCGCCCGCAGTGGCTATGGCTGTGTTTGCCATGACTGCGGCTGCGCCCATCTCCATAGCCTCGCAGGCATGAGAGGGCTTGCCTATTCCCGCGTCAACTATTATGGGCAGGTCAATTTCTTCAATCAATATCTTTATAAATTCCTTTGTAACTATGCCCTTGTTTGTGCCTATGGGCGCTCCGAGGGGCATAATGGTCGCCGCGCCCGCATTTTTAAGGTCTCTTGCGACATTTAAGTCGGGATACATATAGGGCATTACTACAAAGCCCTCCTTTGCAAGTATCTCGGTCGCCTTTATTGTTTCATAGTTTTCGGGGAGGAGATATTTTGAATCGCGCATTATCTCTATTTTCACAAAATCTCCGCAGCCCAGCTCCCTTGAGAGCCTCGCTATCCTCACAGCCTCCTCGGCATTTCTTGCGCCCGAGGTGTTGGGAAGAAGCGTAACGCCCTTGGGTATGTAGTCCAGAATGTTGTCCACATCGGAATTGGCGCGCCTCAAAGCGAGCGTTATTATCTGCGCTCCCGCATTTTCCACAGCCGCCTTTATGAGTTCGAGCGAATACTTGCCCGAACCGAGTATAAATCTTGAATCAAATTCATGTCCGCCTATTATAAGCTTGTCTTTTTCCATTTTTCATATCTCCTTTTTTATATACATCCACCGCCCATGAACGTAACTATTTCCATTTTGTCGCCGTCGCATAAAACACGGCTGTAATTGTCCTTCTTGAGTATTTCGCCGTTGAGCTCCACTGCCACGGTTTCGGGGCGATAGCCCGCAAGCTCGATATATGCGCTCACGCTCATGCCCTCAGCCTCGGGCTTGTTTTCGCCGTTTATTCTTATCATAGCCTCACCTCGTTTATAAATAATAAAAAAGGACACAAAAAGAGAACGGGCATATTGGGCTATGCCTTCCTGTACCTTGCCTGAGCGGTGGTACACCCCTTTAATGTGCCTTGACATTATGGTAGTATTTTAACAGATAAAACGGGCTTTGTCAATAACGCGGGCGTTTTGTTAGCAATTTTTTAATAAATACGGCGGAGCGGGGAATGGGGGAGATAAAAACGGGCTGAGGAGACCTCAGCCCGTTTTTATTATTAGCTTCTTAGATATCTACCGCCATCAATTATGGTTATGCCTGTTCTGTCAAATGCTCTGCCGGCAATGCCCTTTACACCTACACTGCTTGCAGTAGTAACATTTGTTACATCAGACGCATTGAATAAACTCATAGCCATTGAAGGCTTTACATATTCTCTTTTCATATTATATCAGCCTCCTTTTCTCAACCAACATTGAAACTCCTGATTTCGTCATAATCCTGAACAAGCCATAAATCTTCGCCTTTCATCTTTGCAGCGCCTGCCACAAAGTATTCACCGGTTCCAAGATTATTGACTATAGTTGCAAAATACTTCTTGTTGCCGCTTTCATCCTTTGGCTTAATTGCAGAACCGTCAGAACCTATTATTGTTTCAAATACTGTATCGGTAGCATCCAGCATAACAGGATATGACGAATTAGTAACTACCATGGAATATAAGTCGGGCATATATTCTGCAGTAGACTTCCTTTCCTCTGCCAGATTTTCAGACGTAGGTCCTTTATATTTTTCTGCTTTATCAATATTATCAATAGCGTCAACCTTTAATGCGTCCTTAGTTCTTGAAATAAGTATTGCAAATTTATCATAACTGTCGGCATTTGATGTACCAACGAAGCTGTTATCATTGCTGCTGTCATAAGTACCTATTATCATTCTTGCATTATTTATGTCAGCAGCAGTGTTGTCTGTATATTCAGATACATCTGCCGCGTCAACGGTGAACGGTGAACCCGAAATAAATGTAATAGACCTCAATCTTGCAGGCTTGTCTCCGCTTTCTGCAGAAGTTGTCGATACAAGAGCATACTTGCCGGGAGCAAGTGAAACAGTCTTTGCGCCATAGCTGCTGTCTGTTGATATGATAGTCTGTATACCGTTTATTTCATTCGCAGCGCCTTCATCAAGGCAGTAAAGAACACAAGATTTAAGCGAAGTTTCGATTTTTGCAAGGAAAGGTCTGTCAAGCTGGAATACAACAGCGCCATGCTTTACATCAATGCCCGCATAGTCAGTGCCGCTATCTGATCCATATACGCCGTATGCAGCCATACCATGCTCCTTACCCGTTCCCGAGTATACACCATCTTCTTCACTTGTAAAATTAATAGTTATATCTTTTGTACTGGTATCTGAACTTGTAAGAGCTTCAAATGTATACTTACCGCTTGATACATAAGTTGAGGCTATATCACTTGTAGCATTTGTTATACTTCCCTGAATATCTGTATTAGAAGTAATACTATTTTTATCCGGTCTGAGATAAAGTCTCTGTCTCTGCGTTGCAGCTTTAGTTACCTCAAAATCAAGTGTTGTAGCGCCGGCAGAATCATCGTCTGTATTGCTCAGCTTATACACAGTGCCACCGTATGAATACTGATAGTTGCCTGCCGGCATTTTTACAGTGTGAGTAACGCTTGCGGCACTGTTTACAGTGTCTAAATTATAATTATTTCCATCATTCTTGTTGTGATATGTTTTATCCTCAAGTACAAACAGTTCCTTACTTCCGTCTTCGGTTTTAATAGATATTTTTCCGTCGCTACTGTAATCCTTTATATTGGTTACAAACCTTACAGTGTATGTAGGTTCGGTCAATTCGTAATTCTGTGTTACGGAATTTCCCTTCACAATTACCTTGGTGGGCTGTTCCTTTCCATTTATAGTAATGGTATAGGTTTCATCGGGAAGACTTTCTTTACCGTCGCCTATTGTGTACTTGCCGGAAGCATCTACGCTGATTTTGCTTGAGTCTACCGCCTCACCCTTAGAATTCTTGGCTGTTATAGTATAAGTCTTTAATTGCTCGGTTATTTTTTTTGTTGTAGGTGTTACATTTTCTACATATTTATAATCAGGACCACTGTTTACAGCAAGTTGTTCATAATTGTCATGATTTACATAAGAAAATTCCTTAACCGAACTTACCGTACCCGTGATTTGAGCAATTGCGGGACCGTCGGGTATCAGCTCCGCTCTGAAAATACAAACTGTACCGCTAAAGGTAATTGTATTTCCTGCTTTTACATCTTTTATTTCTATAGCATCAATATTGGGTGTATTCATTCCGCAAATAGTATCGTTATATTTTGCTGTGCCGTTTATTTTTATCTGTGCCGTATCATCAGCGTCAGCACCTCTTGTAATATAAAGTCTTAATTTGCCGTCATATTTTGCTGTAATAGGTGTGGTAGAGGCAGTATTTGAATCATATTTTAAATATTTTTGGTTTTTTATTTCTCCCGTTGTTTCGCCTTCCGAGCCGGCAACCTTAAATATAGGCTCACTGAAAGAACCCGTTTTTGAGTTGCTCATGCTGGAGAAAGAACTTATTTTAGAAAGTGCTTCGCCCAAAATATCTGTCTTATTATCCGGCGACCAATACTCGCCTGCGGGAGTTTCAGCGCCTTTCTTTGTAAACTGTGCGGCAAATATTCTTAAATTGCTTTGACTTTCTCCACCGGGATTATATACCGAATATGTGCTGCCCGGCTTAAGATCCGTAAATGTTATTTTTTCCCAATCGCTTTCATCTATTGCTTCTTCTCCCTTGACGGGAACAATTTTGCTTTCTACGGGACTTCCTATTATTGAATATGAGGATTTATCAATTTCCTTTATTCCTATAGTTGTGTGCTCGTCTGTATTAGGAAGGCTTATATCGTTTACAGCTGTTACCCATAAATCCAAATTATATGTAGTGCCTTCTGCATCACTGCCACTTGCCAATGTAAAGCCAAGTCCGCCGTCCTCGTTGTTAACACCTCTTATTACATAAGCAATCATCTGGTTTTCCCATAAGTCGCCGCTTTCAGAAGGCGTACTCAAAGCATATACATTGCTATCGTAGCCGGTACCTACAGCAAAGAAATAACCATCGCCAAAAACAGTGCCTGCGTAAACTCTCTCTGCTCTTGCCTCCGAAGTAACCTTTAAATCATTCAACATTATCTGTCCTGTTTTATCGGATATTTCCTTAAGAGCAGTTCCTTCAAATTTACCTGTAATTGATGGGCTATCGCTGTTTATAGTAACTTCCTTTTCCTTTTGTCCATCAATAGTACCTCCGGGTATGGAGAGCACAAATGTATCATCATGAAGGGGAAGCTCTACAGTATCTGTTACATTATAACCTCCCGATGCATTTGTAATAAGCATACCCTTTGCTTTAGCAGGTTCACTTTCGTCTAACATAATTGACATTACTGTTTTATGTGTTTTACATTGAACGTGAAGTATTCTGTTAGCGCCGCCTTCTATTGAAACAGCTGTATTAGACACCTTTACATTCTTTATGAGATATCTGCTTAAATTATCTGCACTAAGCGTAAATTTATAGCCTGTTACCTCTTCCTCTTGAACAGAAGAGTCAACTTCAACACCGGGATCACCCGGTCTAAGAACTCTGTTTTCTGCATTAATAGTATAATCATCAGCGCCTGTATAGCTTAATATTGTACTTTCGCCGTCTCTATCAGCTATAACAGATAAATCTCCTTTTAAATCAAGACTATTATAATAATCGTCCTTAACTATGCTCCACTTTGTTTTTTGAGCTGCTTCTCCTGTTTCTAAAGTTACTGTATATACTTGCACATCGCCGCCGCTAGCATTTGAAGAAATCTTATATGTATCATCCTTGTCTACGGTATATGTATATTGTGTACTAGTTGTAGTAAGGTAATCTTGATTGGAATCAGAAGCATTTTTAGCTGTACCGCCGCCTTTTTCTGTTCCTTCAATTTTTATATATCTTTTATTTGATTGTGTACTTGTCGTTTTCGCTTCAATTTTTATAGTATCCTTAGCATTTGCAACAACATTGATATAATCACTGTTACTCTTAAATTGAAGATATCCATCTTTAATTATTCTGTCGGTATCATTTACATGAACATAAAAGTTAGTCAACCCCGGAACATCAGCAAATGAATTTTCCTTATTATCTACTGAATCATTTTTATCAGCATCCAGCTTGTCTTTTACCGTACTGGAGCCAAAATCAAGTGTTTCCGTAGCCGCGCTGACACTCACAACATTTACCATTGTCAATGCGCTCACCATCATTACCAGTGCGAGCACAAAGCTTAAACCTTTCTTGAAATCCAATCTCATAAAAAACATTCCTCCCTTTCTGTCAGATTTCAATAT
>CANRNM010000099.1 GCA_947631975.1 uncultured Clostridia bacterium | reverse complement strand
GATTTGAGGATAGAGCCCTTGAAGCTCGATGTCAACCAACTGACCGAAAGCGGATATGTGGACGGCTTTGAAATAAACGGCATACCGTCAAAAAGGGTCTTGAGCAAGCAGGAGGCAAGGCAATTTGTTCTGGACGATTGTCTGAGCGAGCTTGGCAAAGATCCCAACGGCGGAGGCATAACCTATTCCAAGGGCGGCGTTGTGAAAGCCAACAGTAATGATCTGTATCGCCAGTTCTCAGCTCTCTCATCCAAATATTTTGAGGAAAAGGGCGACGACGGCATTCAAAGTGATATAGACTATGTCGCAAATATCAAAAATATGTCAAACCAACAGCTTCTGGAGGAATATTACAGCCGTTATGTACCCGTGGCTATGTATTGCAAAAAAATAAACGGTCAGCTGCAGCCTAACGCTGTTTTCCATGTATATGACGGAGTTGATGGTAAAATTACATATGAAACCAAGGATGAAGGAGACCGCAGAGAAGCGGTAGAGGAGTATGTTTCACAAACAAAGGACGGATTTGTGCTCAGCAACATAAAGCAGGAGATTGAAAGAAGGATATATTATGTGCTGGATGCAAAATACGGCGGTGATTTTGGTACAGCCATAAATTACGTTATGGAGACAAACCGTGATAATTATAATAACTATGTCAAAGTGGGCGCTTTTCAAAAGGAAGGCGAGCTTCTGGATACTCTCAAGGCGCAGGCGGAGAAATACAACGAGACGGGCGATTCATACTCAAGACTTCTCAACAATGAAATAATAGATCCCGACGCGAAGAAGGAGCTTGAAAGCTCCGTCAGCACTCTGCCCGCTTTCAAGTTCAGCTTTGACGAGCTCAAGGACCCCGCAACGCTTATGACGGCTCTCAGAAACAAGGACTTTGCCTTTGAAAACATACATATAAACGGCGAGAGCATAAAGGATATATTAAAGGGCGTGTCGGGCAAGGAGTTCGACCAAATGACGGACGATGACTTCAAGATAATCTCCCGCGGCGGTGTATTCAGAGAAAAGGTATTCAATCAGTTTGAAAAGATGACGCATCTCGATATGTGCTTGGACAGCGCAACGGGCAAGTACAATATGCCCGTCATAACATTAAAGACGGACGCGTACGAGATAGCTCCCCAAATGACAGAGGGCAAGAAGCTTGAACCCCTGCCCAAGGTGGATGAGTTCCCGGATTGGAGAAAGAGAATATCCAGACAGAGCACCATTGACGCCAACAAAAAAGAAGTGCAGGCTTATAGCGACAGCGTCAGCGCAGCCGACAAGAGAGATCGGGAAAACGAATCGCTTGACGAGGTGAACAACGCCATAAGGGTGAATACAAGGCTTGCCTTGGATCAGATGCTTTCGTCTGCGGATCTGTTCTATGCAAGGGATAATCTCAACAACCCGCGCAGCCGTCAGGTACAGGCGACCAATCTTAGCGCATTGCAGCAGAGGAGCACATCATTTAATAACGCTCCCTCGGCGCTCACACAGCCTACTGCTTCCAACGAGAACGAAAATAGGCTCGAAAACAACATGAGCAACAACTGATATATTTAAAGAAGAAAGGAGACAGCATAATGCCAAACCCGTTACAACCGAATGAACATATACTCACTGATATAAATGAAATAAACAGCTTCAGTAATTGGGAGTTTGTCTGCTTTATTGCGGGCATATCTCCGGATACCGTGCTTAATGATGAAAACTTATTGACCGTCATGAACAGCATTGCGGTACTTCATCATGAAAGAGGACAGGAGGAGGTCAGTCCCGTATCAAACGCCGTATATGCGGATATGCTGGGCGAGCTGGGATATGAGCCCGAGGAGGCGCTCAACTGGTATGCGGGCTTCCTAAAAGAGCAGATCGTCAGAGGCAACGGGGAATACTCCGTTCACCGCAAATCGAATATGAGCATCCTGGTTTTAAATCCGGAAGTTACCGTTGAAGAAATGTAAAGGGAAAGGCTGACGGAATTCAACAAAACGGCTATGAGGCACTATTACTACACTCTGGAGCTCGAGAACCCCGAGAACGAACAGGATACCCCCAAGCTTGACGAGGACGGTCTTGCTAATATTCTCAACGCCCTGAACGACCTATTCTCGGGCAAAGAACCAAGCGCTCAGAATACACCCCAGCCCGAGAACACGGCTGCCGAAGGTCCCGCAAGCGAAAGCACCGAGAACACGGCTGCCGAAGTTCCTGCAAGCGAAAGCTCCGAGAACAAGGAGGCAGAAAGCACCGAAAATGAGGCTGACGAAATATCCGAAAGCGAGGCTGCCGAAAATTCCGACCCCGAAAATTGGGCGAAAAACCCCGAGGAAGATCTCTTTGCTGCTCAGGGCGAGGAGATGTCAGAGACCGATACGGAAATCAAAACGGAGCCCGAGCCCGTCATAACGGAGGAGGAGCCTGTCAAGCCAAAGAGAAAACCGCGCCAAAGGGTCATTATGCCCGACTTCGATGAAGATTACAAGAGGTTTAAGGAAAATGAAGCCAAGTCGGAGGGCAAAACCTTTGAGAGATATGTTGACAGCGAAGATGAAGATCTTACCGACGAAGAGATCGCCGAAATCAAAAAATCCGAAATCAAAGAACCCGTGAACAAGGAGCCGGAGATCAGTGAAGAAGAAGTTGAGCTTTATACAAAAATAATTAAATTGGTAGCAGCGACAAATAAGCTTGCAGAGAACTCCGAAAGCGCTCCCGCAGGCAATCCTCAAGGCAATGAGGCTGAAGAAGAGGATGAAATGATAATAGACAATTCCGAGCTCGACGCCGAGGCAAGCCTGCTCTCACGCTGGCTCGATCGCGGCATAGATATGAAGACCTATGACAGCGTTAAAGGTATTGCTCTGCTCTCACAGCTCACGGGCGCAGAGCTGAACGGCGAAAACAGAACATATGAGAATGTTACAAAGGCGCTCGATAAAATCGTTGTAAACGGAAAAAGCGCCAAGGAGTTTTTCAATTTTCAGGATCTCAACTCAACTCTTGACGGTGTTCACCCCATAAAAGATAACGATACCTACATGGAATATCTTACCAACAAGCTGATAGGCGATTTTTCAAACGCCATAGACAGCGTGGTAAAGGGTGCGGACATAAAGGGCGATCACGCGCAGAGGACATTTATACTCATTAAGGACGAAAACGGCGTTGCCAGACCCTTGAAGCTCGATGCGGAGGATGTGGCTCACACGGAAACGGACGAATATACGGATCATCCCATGGCGCCCAAGGACAGGCTTGTTTCCTATCAGGAGGCAAGGGACTATGTTTTAAATGAAGCCAAGCAGAAGATGCTTCAAAGACAGAACGCAAACGGCTATACATATGGCATCCGTGTGGGAGAGGATATACCGGAGAGAATTCACGGCGCGGAGTATACCTCGGCAATGAACAGAATACCCGAGGGACAGCGCTCAAGAGTAGAGGATGCCGCTCTCCATTTGCCCGAAATGGCGAATACCGACCTCATAGCTCTGTATGAAACAGAGTATATTCCTCTTGTTCGGGAGATAAAGAAAACAGACGAATACAAAAAAATGTTCAATAACATAAAGGCGTCCATAGAGGAGGAAAATAGAGGCAGACAGCGCAGCAGTTCGGAATTAAGTCCGAGTGAGGCTGCTGAAAAGCAGGCTGTACAAGAATATCTTCTTAATCTCAAGGACGCGCAAAAGGGCGTACTTATGAGCGAGATCGCCATAGAATTTGAAAGAAGAGCAGCGGACAGAGGAAGTATCGAAACCGAAGTAAACAAGATATTGGAGAGTAATTTAAAAAATTACAATAAATATCAGGCGGAAAAGCTTTCTATGGAGGGCGGCGAGCTTCACGAGAGTTTTAAGGAGCAGGCGGAAGAATACAACAAGCTTATGGATGTATATGCAAAGAAGGTCAATAACGGTTCTTTGGACATTGAAGAAGAAGCCCTGCTTGAAAGATATGCCCAAGATAAGATACCTAATGTCAAGTTCAGCCTTGACGACCTTACAAATTCCGAATCGCTTTTGAAGGCTATGCGCGAAAAGAACATAGATATAAACGATATATCCATAAACGGTCAGGGTCTTAAGCCTCTCATGCGTGAAACTCTTTTAAGCACGCAGGCAAACAGAAACAACGCAGACATAGAAAACAGAATAAATTCTATGACGGAGCAGGATGTCAAGATAATGATGCGCAGCAAGACCTTCAGAGATAAGCTCTGCGAATGCTTTGACAAAATGGTACACCCCGACAGCTATGGGGATATGCAGACAATGCCCGTCATAACTATAAAGACCGCCGCAGGCGAAATGGTGCCCGAAATAACGCAGGGCAAGGAGCTTACGGTGCTGCCCAAGGTGGATGAATTTCCGGATTGGAGAAAGAGAATATCCAGACAGAGCACCATCGACGCCAACTTAAGGGCAGTTAAGGCGTTTGAAGACAGCACTCTCGATAAGCTTCAAAGAGATATGGACAACGCAAACTTGGACGATATAAACAGCGTTATCAGAGTAAATGCAAAGTTTGCCATGGGCAAGCCCCTCACTCCCGAGGAAATGCGCATTGCAAGTGAATTGCGCACCAATGTTCCCAATCAGGCGGTGCAGACAAGGTCTTTGAATAACCTTCAGCAGAGCAGCGCAAACCATCAGCCCAATACGCAGGAGCTTACCGCCCCCGTCAATGAGAGCACGATGGAAAACAATAAGGGCATGAATAAAAAATAAATCAGGGCGGGTACTCCCGCCCCGCCCGTTTGGGGACAGTCCCTGTGCATATTTATATTACGGTTATTTTTAGCTTATACATCACTGTTCAGGGCAGTTTTTTGCTCATTTTAGGGACAGTCCCCGACCTGATGTTTAAGCGGGGACTGTCCCGAAAATTATTGATGTTTGATTTATGTTGCAGTATACTTCTTTCTGCTAACAGTCAATAAGTTTTATATTATGCGGGACTGTCCCCAATTTCAAAATCTTGCCTCCCCTTTTCAGGGGAGGGGGACCATTTCAAACAAAGCTTGCTTTGTGCCGAAATGGTGGTAGGGTGCAAGACTTGCTTGCAAGTCTTGCTAGTTTGTTATTAATATTTTTGTGTTTTATATATGTAAAGGGCGGGCTAAATTCCTCTTGACTTTGAAATAAATAAGTGTTAATATGTATTTGTTGATATGAAAATACGCGTTGACAAGGACAGTAACCTTCACATTGCCATTCAGAGAGGGATGCGCTTGCTGTGAGCATTCTATGGCGCGTAAGGGCGAACACCGCCTTTGAGCTTGCTTTAAAAGAGCACGGCTGACCCCGTTAAAGGTCGCACAAGAGGCAGTTTTTTAACTGCAATAAGGGTGGAAACACGGTAACTCGTCCCTTTGTCGGGATAGGTTACCGTTTTATTTTAATAATAAATATATAAGCATAAAAAAGGAGGACAAAATAATGTTCAATATCACTTTGAAGGACGGCAGCCAAAAGGCATATGAAAACGGCGTTACGGTCTACGATGTGGCTAAGGACTTGAGCGAAGGTCTTGCCAGAAATGCCTGCTGCGGTATCATCGACGGAGAGGTGGCAGACCTCAGAAAAGAGATAGACAAGAACTGCACTCTCGAAATATGTACCTTCGATTCTCCCGAGGGCAAGAGGGCTTTCAGACATACGGCTTCGCACATACTCGCGCAGGCTGTCAAGAGGCTCTATCCACAGGCTAAGCTTGCCATAGGTCCCTCCACGGAGGACGGTTTTTATTACGACTTTGACGACATCACCTTTACTCCCGAGGACTTTGAAAAGATAGAAAAGGAAATGAAAAATATAGTAAAGGAAAATATACCCATAGAGAGATTCGAGCTCCCCAGAGCCGAGGCAATAAAGTTCATGGAGGAGCAGGGCGAGCCCTATAAGGTAGAGCTTATAAACGACCTCCCCGAGGACGCCGTTATTTCCTTCTATAAGCAGGGCGATTTTACGGATCTCTGCGCAGGTCCTCACCTCATGAGCACAAAGTACTGCAAGGCTATAAAGATAATGAGCGTTGCGGGCGCTTACTGGAGAGGCAGCGAGAAGAACAAAATGCTCGTAAGGCTTTACGCCACGGCTTATACAAAGGCTTCCGACCTCGAGGCTTATCTCAATATGCTTGAGGAGGCTAAAAAGAGAGACCACAGAAAGCTCGGCAAGGAGCTTGGACTTTTCTGCTTACTCGACGAGGGACCCGGCTTCCCGTTCTTCCTGCCCAAGGGTATGGTGCTCAAAAATACCCTCTTGGAGTATTGGAGAGAGATACACAAGGAGGCGGGCTATGTGGAGATACAGACGCCCATGATGCTCAACAGACAGCTCTGGGAGCGCTCCGGACATTGGGATCATTATAAGGAAAATATGTACACCACAAAGATAGACGATGTGGACTTTGCCATAAAGCCCATGAACTGCCCCGGCGGTATGCTCGTTTATATGCAGGAGCCCCATTCCTATAGGGATCTTCCCATAAGAGCGGGCGAGATAGGTCTTGTTCACCGCCATGAAAAGAGCGGAGCTCTGCACGGACTTATGAGAGTGCGCTGCTTCTCGCAGGACGATGCGCATATCTTTATGACGCCCGAGCAGATAAAGGATGAGATAAAGGGCGTTGTTGCGCTTATTGACAAGGTTTACACTCTCTTTGGTTTCAACTATCACATTGAGCTTTCGACCCGTCCCGAGGACTCCATGGGTAGAGAGCTACGGAGGGTCTTAAGGGTGCGCTCGATGAGCTCGGCAGAGAATATGTCATAAACGAGGGCGACGGCGCCTTCTACGGTCCCAAGATAGATTTCCATCTTGAGGACTCCCTCGGCAGAACATGGCAGTGCGGTACTATACAGCTCGATATGCAGCTGCCCGAGAGATTTCAGCTTGAATATACCGACAAGGACGGCGAAAAGAAGCGCCCCGTTATGATACACAGAGTATGCTTTGGTTCCATAGAAAGGTTCATAGGTATACTTATAGAACACTTTGCGGGACATTTCCCCACATGGCTTGCGCCCGTTCAGGTCAAGATACTTCCCATATCCGACAAGTATTCCGACTATGCCGAGAAGGTGGAGGCAGAGTTCAACAAGGCGGGCATAAGGGTAGAGACCGACCACAGAGCCGAAAAGATAGGCTATAAGATAAGAGAGGCAAGAAACGAGAGAGTGCCTTACATCGTTGTAGTCGGCGAAAAAGAAGCATCCGACGGCACGCTTTCGGTAAGATGCAAGGGCGAGGATCTCGGCTCCTATAAGCTTGACGCCTTTATTGACGAGATAAAAGAGGAGATAAAGAACAAGAGCAAGAGATGGTAATATCTTTATTTTACAGGAGGATAAAATGTTGTTGAATAAGAACACGGAAAGCAAGCCCAATCTTATGCAGTATATACCCGAGCTTAGGGTGGTGGACGCCACAATAAGAGACGGCGGGCTTGTCAATAATTTCAGATTTACGGATGAATTTGTGAGAGATCTCTACATTGCCGATATAAAGGCAGGCGTGGACTATATGGAGTTTGGCTACAAGGCGTCCAAGGAGATATTTGACGAAAAGGAGTTCGGCAAGTGGAAGTTCTGCGTTGACAAGGATGTCAAGGATATAGTCGGCGATAACGACACCGACCTTAAGCTTGCCGTTATGCTCGATGTGGGCAGGACGGAAAAAAAGGACGTATTGCCCAAGGAGGAAAGCCCCTTCGACCTCATAAGGGTAGCCACATATATCCATCAGATACCAGCGGCAATAGACCTCATAGAGGATGCCAAGGCAAAGGGCTATGAGGTGTCCGTCAATATAATGGCTGTTTCAAAGGTGAATGACGAACAGCTCAATCACGGACTTGAAATGCTTGCAAGCAGCAGCACGGATATAATGTATCTTGTGGACAGCTTCGGCGCCTTCTATCCCGAGCAGATAGAGAGCCTTGCCAAGAGATATGTTGAGATAGGCAAGAAGTACGGCAAGAAGATAGGCTTCCACGGACATAACAACCAACAGCTTGCCTTTGCCAATACCATCATGGCAATGCGCTGCGGCGTTACCTATGTAGACGCCACTATGAGCGGTATGGGCAGGGGCGCAGGCAACTGCTTTATGGAGCTTCTTCTGGGACTTTTAAGAAATCCCAAGTACAATGTGGTGCCCACCATGGACTTTGTGGAGAAGCATATATTGAAGCTCAAGGAGCAGGGCATAACATGGGGCTATGACTTCCCCTATCTTATGACGGGCATATTAAACTGCCACCCGCGCTCGGCTATAAAGTTCACACAGGATAAGAGAACGGATTATAAGAATTTCTATCATGAGATCCTCGAAATGGATTGATGGTGATGATAAAAGGCTCCTGCCAAAAGGAGCCTTTTTTAGAGCACATATTGTGCTTTTAAAAAAGTAAGTAAATTTTTTATCTTTCTTTTTTTTCG
>CANRNM010000098.1 GCA_947631975.1 uncultured Clostridia bacterium | reverse complement strand
CGGATTTTAGTCTGCGACGCTTTTTTGAAGTCAGTTTATACCGATAATTCAAAAATTTAGACTAAAATACACTTTTTAGTATGTCTTTATAGACAAGCTATCTATTTTTATAAGAAATTGTAAAATAATAATCGGTACCATTATCTTCAACATATTTATGAATATACATTAAAGCCTTTATATAGCTTCTTACTACATATATTTTGTGAGGTTCGTATTTTATAGGCTTAACAAACCAGCTGTCATATGTAAATTCATATTTATTGTCTTTTAATATTATAACGTCTCCGCCCAATATAACAAAATTATTTTTTCTTAAAAAGCTTAAAACTTTCAGCGTATCACAGAAATCCCAGCATACAGAACATACGCCTAAGCCTATAAGACTATGTGAACTATTCAAAAGACAGTCAGG
Organism: uncultured Clostridia bacterium; assembly: GCA_947631975.1. GTDB lineage: Bacteria > Bacillota > Clostridia > Lachnospirales > CAG-274 > Gallispira. Next base: position 8,138 of record CANRNM010000098.1, on the reverse strand, counting down.
CAAGTCTTTATATGCCATTTTTATATCCGATTCACTGAGCAATATAAAGCCTCCCCACACATATATATGAAGCTTTCTAAAAAAATTATACTTTCAATTTATAAACTGCGCTATTACCTCCGTGAGCTTTTCGGCGTCGAAGGGCTTTGCCACGTGGGCGTTCATGCCACATTCAAGCGCCTGCTTTTTATCCTCCTCAAAGGCGTTGGCTGTCATGGCTATTATGGGTATATCCGAAAGCGCCTTATCATCAAGCGCCCTTATAGCCTTTGTAGCCTCGTAGCCGTTCATTACGGGCATCTGTATATCCATGAGTATAAGCGCATAATATCCCGGCTTTGACTTTTTAACCATATCCAAAGCCTCTGTGCCATCATGTGCGGATTCCACGGTAAAGCCCTTTTCCTTGAGCACTTCCTCGGCTATCTCACAGTTTATCTCGTTATCCTCCACAAGAAGTATCCTTACGCCATCGAAGCGTTTTTCATCGGGCTTGGGAGCGGCAGCTTGCTTCTCTGTGTCCTTTTTGTCGGTTATTGCGTCAAGCAGTATATTCTGAAGCTCGGAAAGAAATACGGGCTTATCGCAGAATGCCGTTGCGCCTGCCGCAAGAGCCTCCTCCTCGAATACGGAGCGGTCGTAAGCCGTAACTATTATTATGGGAACTTCGTCGCCTACTATGGCTCTTATCTGTCTTACGACCTCCACTCCGCTCAAATCGGGCAGAAGCCAGTCAATAACATAGGCACTGAAGGGCGCGCCAAGCTCATGCGCCTGTTTTGCGCGAAGTATAGCCTCGTGGCCGTGGAGAGTCCACTCGGGACACATGCCTATCTGTCTCAGCATCTTTGTGATGCTGTCGCAGGTGGAATAGCTGTCGTCCACAACAAGAGCCTTAAGTCCTTCAAGCTCGTGTATGTGCTCGGCGTTTTTATGCTCCTGCTGCAAACGGAAATTAAAATCAAGTATAAACTCCGTGCCCTTGTTCTTTTCAGTCCTTACCTCAATTTTGCCTCCCATGGCGTCGACTATGTTCTTTGTTATAGCCATGCCCAAGCCCGTGCCCTGTATACCGCTCACGGTGGATGTGCGCTCGCGCTCGAAGGGCTCGAATATGTGCTCGGCAAATTCCTTGCTCATGCCTATGCCCGTGTCCTTTACGCGTATTTCATAAGCGCCGCAACCCTTGGGCGCGGACTGCTTTTGTTCTATGACAAGAGCCACCGTTCCGCCTGCGGGCGTGAACTTTATGGCATTTGACAAAAGATTGAGGAGCACCTGATTGAGATGGAGCTTGTCGCAGAATATATTTTCATCGCTTATGTCCAGAGTATCCATAACAAAATTGAGCTGTTTGGAATGCATCTGATTTTGTATTATGTTTCGCATATCTCTGAATATATCGGAAATGGAGCACTCCTTTTCCTCAATGTTGAGCTTGCCCGATTCAATACGGCTCATATCCAGTATATCGTTTATAAGGCTTAGGAGATGATTGCAGGATGAGAGTATCTTTTTGTGATAATCCTGAAGCTTTTCCTTATTGTCTATATTGGTCTGCGCAAGCGCCGTAAAGCCTATTATGGCGTTCATGGGCGTTCTTATGTCGTGCGACATATTTGAAAGGAAAACGCTCTTTGCCCTGTCCGCAGCCTCAGCCTTGCGAAGCTTCTCCTTGAGCACAGCCTGTCCCACAGCCTGCTCCATTCTCATTTTAGCATTGCGTCTTATCCAAAAATAATAGAGTATCACAAACACGGCTATCACCATGCCTGTGGCAATGCCTATACGGCGAACGGCGTAAACGCTGGCAAGCGCTTCCTTTTCTGGCACGGACACGGCAACGACCCATTGATTGATATTCATGGGCGCATAAATGAGATATTCCCACTCGCCCGTGGACTGTGAGCGGAAGGATGCAAAGCCCGTGCCCTGCGACAGTATGTCCTTTCTGACATCCGTCCAAGCCTTTCCGCCCTTTGACGCTCTTCCCTCAAAGTCCGACATATTGCCGAGTTCGTTGTGATAGGTGTCCATGATGAAGTCGCCCGACTTTGTGTCTATGATGTATGTACTTCCCGCGCCGTTATATATATTGTCGGTATTAAGTCGCTCGGGAAGCTCTTCAAGCCTTGTAACGCCGTATATGAGCGCAATGGTCTCGCCGTTGTGAGTAATGGGCACAAAATGCCTCAATATAGGCGTATTGTTGCCTGCGCTGTAAACCTTGTCGGACACATGCTCGCCAAGAGGCGCCTCGTTTCTGAAAAGTATATCGTCGCTGTAGGTGGCGGCGGATATTTCGCCCGCGGAATTTAAAACGGTATCGTCGGGGAAAAGTATATATACATTCATTGTTTCAAGCAGAGGCGATATATAATTTATGACATCAGCCATTGATTCATTGTCAATGGTGCTGTCGGCGGATATGATATCCGCGGCGGAGTTAAGAATATTGCTGTCGCGCGCAAACTTAGTCTGTATTTCGGCTATAACGGTGTTTACGCTCTCGTTCATTCTGCCTATGCTTCGTATCTGTATTGAGTGAGTTATGCCTGCATATGCCGCAAAAAGCGCGATGAATATGACAGCTATTATCAAAACTGTAGCCGCCTGGCTGTTGTCCATGTTTTTAAAAAATTTCCTTTTGGTATTGTCGTTATCCATGTCCGCTCCTTATTTCTTTTATATCGGGCAAATATATTTCATTCGTATTTTTTAATTATAACAAAAATCGCATATGTTTTCAAGGTGTTGTTTATACAAAAAATACTATTATTCCAGATTACCCGTATAAAGGGTGTAATACTTGCCCTTCTTTTCTATGAGTTCGTCATGGTTTCCTCTTTCTATTATCCTGCCGTTTTCAAGCACCATTATGCAGTCGGCGTTTCTTACGGTGGAGAGTCTGTGAGCTATGACAAAGGTCGTCCTGCCGTTCATGAGCCTGTCCATTCCGCGCTGAACAAGACCTTCCGTTCTGGTGTCTATGGAGCTTGTAGCCTCGTCAAGTATGAGCACGGGCGGGTCTGCCGCAGCGGCTCTTGCAATGGCGAGAAGCTGGCGCTGTCCCTGGCTGAGATTGGCTCCGTCGCCCGTTATCATGGTGTTGTAGCCGTCGGGAAGTCTTAATATGAAGCTGTGGGCGTTTGCAAGCCTTGCAGCCTCTATACACTCGGAATCAGAGGCGTCAAGCCTGCCGAAGCGTATATTTTCGAGCACAGTACCCGTGAAAAGGTGGGTATCCTGCAAAACTATGCCCAAAGAACGCCTTAGATCGCTCTTTTTTATGTCGTTTATATTTATGCCGTCATACTTTATTTTGCCGTCCTGTATGTCATAGAAACGGTTTATAAGGTTTGTAATGGTGGTCTTGCCTGCGCCCGTGCTGCCGACAAAGGCTATTTTCTGTCCCGGCTTTGCGAAAAGCTCTATGTTGTGGAGAACTATCTTGTTTTCGTCATAGCCGAAGTCCACATCGTCAAATACGACGGAGCCTTCAAGCCTTACAAGCTCGGCTTTGCCGTTTTCGTCTATGTGCTTCCAAGCCCATTTGCCCGTTCTGGCGGAGCTTTCGGCGATAACGCCTTTATTTTCGGTAATGTTTACAAGGGTAGTCCTGCCCTCGTCCACCTCACTGTTTTCGTCAATTAAGTCAAATATCCTCTCCGCGCCCGCAAGAGCCATAACAATGCTGTTTAGCTGCTGGCTGACCTGTATTATGGGCATATTGAAGCTCTTGTTGAGAGTAAGAAAAGCAACGAGAGTGCCCAATGTGGCTCCCGTTATGGCGTTCAGCGCAAGCACGGCGCCCACAACGGCGCATATGACATAGCTTATGTTGCCGAGGTTGGCATTTATGGGCATGAGTATATTTGCAAATTTATTGGCATTGCAGGCGCTTTCCTTAAGCTCGCTGTTTATAACTCTAAAGTCCTTTTTTGCCTTTTCCTCGTGGCAGAACACCTTTACTACCTTCTGTCCGCTTATCATTTCCTCTATATAGCCGTTTACTCTGCCCAAATCCTTCTGCTGACGGCTGAAATAATAGCCCGACTTGCCGCCTATAAATTTAGACACTCTGAGCATTATAAGCACCATAAATACGGTTATGACGGTGAGGGGTATATCCAATATGAGCATACTCACAAACACACCCACTACGGACACAACGGAATTTATGAGCTGAGGTATGCTCTGACCTATGAGCTGTCTTAATGTGTCCACATCGTTTGTGTAGACCGACATGATATCGCCGTGGGCATGGGTATCGAAATACTTTATGGGGAGAGATTCCATTTTTTCAAAAAGCTCTTTTCTTATGTTCCTTAGGGTGCCCTGGGCGGTGTAGACCATAACTCTCTGATATATGAAATTGCACAAAACGCCCGCGGCGTAAACACAGGCTATGCCCAAAAGCGCCTTTGCAAGAGGCGTGAAGTCGGGCGAGCTCGTCTTTGTCATGGGTATTATATAGTCGTCTATGAGGCTCTGCATGAACATTGTACCTCTGACCGTAGCAAGGGTCGAGCCTATTATGCAGACTACAACAACTACAAGGTGAATACTGTAGCTTTTGAAAAGCTTGGCAAGTATTCTGCCGAGTATCTTACGGGGGTTCCTTGCGCCCTTAAGACCGCGCATATTCCTCAGTCTTGGCATATCAGTCATCCCCCTTTCCGTCAAAGTCGCCGCTGCCCTTTATCTGGGAGTCGTATACATCTCTGTATATTTCATTTGTTTCTATAAGCTCCTCGTGAGTGCCTATGCCGTTTATTCTTCCGTCCTCAAGCACTATTATCCTGTCGGCATCCTCAACGGAGCTTATTCTCTGGGCGATTATTATCTTTGTAACATTGGGTATGGAGCTTCTGAAGGCTTCTCTTATTTTAGCATCGGTTGCAGTGTCTACGGCGCTTGTGGAGTCGTCCAGAATAAGTATTGCGGGGCTTTTCAAAAGCGCTCTTGCAATGCAGAGCCTCTGGCGCTGTCCGCCCGAAACATTGGTGCCTCCCTGCTCTATCACGGTATTGTAGCCGTCGGGCATTTTATTTATAAACTCGTCCGCGCAGGCGAGCATACAGGCGTTTTTACATTCTTCAAGAGTGGCGTCCTCCTTGCCCCAGCGGAGATTATCGAGTATCGTGCCCTTGAAAAGTACATTCTTCTGGAGCACTACCGAAACATTGTTTCTAAGCGTTTCGAGGTCGTAGTCCTTTACATTGACTCCGCCCACCTTTACGGCGCCCGCATCCACATCGTAAAGCCTTGATATGAGGCTTACAAGCGTGGACTTACTGCTGCCCGTACCGCCTATTATGCCTATTGTTTCGCCCGAGTCTATATGCAGGTTTATATCCGCAAGAGCGTAGTCGCCCGTGCCCTTTTTATAAGAAAAGGAGACATTTTCAAAATCTATGCTGCCGTCGGCAACGCTCATAACGGGAGAATCGCCGTTTACTATATCCGCCTTTTCATTGAGCACCTCGGCTATTCTTTTGCCGCCTGCGGAGCTTATGGTGAGCATAACAAAAATCATTGAAAGCATCATAAGCGACATCATTATGTTCATAACATAGCTGAACATACATGTCAGCTCGCCCGTTGTGAGGCTGCCGTGGACTATCATGCCGCCGCCGAACCAAGATATGGCAAGTATACAGCCGTATACGGCGATGAGCATAACGGGACCGTTCTTCACAAGTATAAGCTCGGCTTTCACAAAGAGCTCATAGAGGTTATTGACAGCAGATGTGAATTTTTCCTTTTCGTAGTCCTCGCGTACATAAGCCTTTACAACTCTTATGGCTGACACATTTTCCTGCACGCTCTCGTTTAGCTCGTCGTATTTTTTGAAAACCATATCGAAAAGAGGCATTGTCTTTTTGATTATTGTTCCGAGCACAACGGCAAGAAAAACCATTGCGCATACATATATGAGGCTAAGCCTTATGTTTATAAAAAAGCACATAAAGAGAGCGCAGACGAGCATAAAAGGCGCTCTGACACACATTCTCAATATCATTTGATATGCGTTCTGCACATTTGTAACATCGGTCGTCATTCTGGTAACAAGACCCGAGGTGCTGAATTTGTCTATATTGGAAAATGAGAAGGTCTGAATGTTCTCATACATGGCGTCGCGCAGATTGCAGGCAAAGCCCGTGGAGGCTATGGCTGCGTGCTTGCCCGCCATTGCGCCGAAGAAAAGGCTAAGCATGGCAAGAAAGAGCATGAGCGCGCCGTAAATATAGATATTGCGTATGTTGCCCGCCTCTATGCCCTTGTCTATTATTCCCGACATAACAAGAGGTATGAGCACCTCCATAACGACCTCGAGCACCGAAAACAACGGAGCAAGAAGCGAGGAGCGTTTTATGCCCCTTGTCTGCTTTAAAAGAACAGCTATCATCATATACATCTCCTTTGAAATTGTTAGATATAAAACAATTTAATGATAGTAGTATAACACTATTTACAGTAATTGTAAATACCCCGAGCTTCTTTTAAATGTAAATTTATTTGACGGAAAGAGAATAATACATTATAATGGTATTAAAAAGACGGCAAAAGGAGGAAAAGGATATGAAAGCAAAGATCATTATAATGCTTGCGCTTGCCGTAATGATATTAAACGGCTGCGGAAAGAATGAAAACAAGGCTTCGGGCGAGACCGATATGAAAAACGGAGTATCTTCAAACATAGAAGTAGAGGTAGGACAATAATGCTTTACGAAACCGAAAAGGAAACGGAAAAGGTCATACTTGTGGGCATAGACACGGGAAGCGGAGATTTTGACGCCGAAAGCTGTCTTGACGAGCTTGCGGAGCTTGCAAGGACGGCGGGCGCAGAGGTTCTCGGCAGGCTCATACAGAAAAGAGAGGCGGTGAACAGAGCTTCTTATCTGGGCAAGGGAAAGCTTGAGGAACTCAAAGCCTATATAGAAATGACGGGCGCAACGGGCATAATATGCGACGACGAGCTCAGTCAGACGCAGATAAGAAATCTTGAAAACACGCTTGACACAAAGGTAATGAACAGGACGCTTATAATACTTGATATATTTGCTAAAAGAGCGGGCTCGGCAGAGGGCAAGGTTCAGGTAGAGCTTGCGCAGCTTAAGTATAATCTGGCGCATCTTACGGGCAGAGGACGGGAGATGTCAAGGCTCGGCGGAGGCATAGGCACAAGAGGTCCCGGCGAAAAGAAGCTCGAGACCGACAGACGGAACATTGCCGAGAGGATATCCGACCTCACGGCGGAGCTTAAGGAGATAGAAAAGCACAGAGGCGTTATGCGGGAAAAGAGGACGGAATCGGGAATACCCGTTATTGCGCTTGTGGGCTACACAAACGCAGGTAAATCCACACTGCTTAACACCCTCACGGGCGCGGGAGTGCTTGCGGAGGACAAGCTCTTTGCAACTCTTGACACCACCACAAGAGCCATTGAGACGGAGAGCGGAGCAAAATATCTGCTTACGGACACGGTAGGCTTTATACAGAAGCTCCCTCACAGTCTTATAAAGGCTTTCAGGGCGACGCTTGAGGAGGCGAGCTTTGCCGATGTGCTAATACATGTTGTGGACGCTTCAAGTCCCAAGAGGCGGGAGCAGATGAAGGTTGTGTATGACACGCTCAACGAGCTTGGCGCAGGCGGTAAGCCCGTAATAACGGTATACAACAAAATAGACAGAGAGGATATTGAAAAACCGCTGCTTAAAGATGAACGGGCTGTCGCCACAATTTCTATATCCGCAAAGGAGAAAATAAACACCGACAAGCTTATTGAAAAGTGCGAAGATGTTATACGCTCGTTCAAAAGGAGCATAAGGGTGGTAATACCCTACAGCAAGGGAAATCTTCTTACCTTGATACATGGGGGCTGCGAGATAACGGCAAGCGAAAACAGAGAGGACGGCTATTATTTTGAGCTGTATGCTGATGAGGAAACGGAGAATAGGCTGAAGGAGTATTGTATATAGAAAAAATTGAAAGGAATGGTGAATTCGTATGAAAGAATATAAGCCGGGAATATGCCGGAGAGAGAAGCCCATAACAAAGGTGATGAACAAGATAGTGTTGAAGAACCTGGCGATTTGCCTCGGGATCAGCCTTGCGTTGGGCAGTGTTAATTC